>CAXMPV010000001.1:0-24294 GCA_964195175.1 uncultured Thermodesulfobacteriota bacterium
TTGATTGGGAACCTGAGTGGCAATTCTATGACAGTTTGTCGCGAAACGTCCTGTCTGCTTATAATTTAAATGGATCGAAAAAAAATACTATTAGGCATAAAGATCTTTATCGCAATATCACTTGTTACACAATTGGGGATATTTTTTTACACTTCGTATCAGAACGGTGGCATTTCCTTCCATATTCCCTTTAAAGGGATAAGCTTCTGTATGCTTGGCATTGCCTTTTTTCTATCTTGGTTTGAGGGTGTTATCTCTGGTATACGTATATATTTTATCATGCGTGTAATCAACCCGCGCATTACAATCATCAACTCGATTAAGGCAGCATATGCCAACATCTTTATGGGAGCAATAACACCATCACAAACCGGTGGGGGTGTTGCCCAGATTTATTTTATCTCAAGAGATAAAATACCCTATTCACAGGCTTCTGCAGGTTCTATTGTATCCTTTGTCTGTACTCTGTTTTTCCTGATTACCGCTCTTATTTCAACCGCCATGTTTCACTCTCCAACAATGGGATACTCATTACAATTGATGATCAAAAGTGCGTCAGTTGCAGTAGGTACCACGATATTGATTTTTATTCTCTGCATGTTATTTACACATTTAATTAATGATTTAAAGTTTTCCTTGTTTAAGCACTTTATAAACAAAGGAATAATTAAGGACAAAAATGGAAAGATAGAGGGTCTTCTCAAAAAGTTTGCGGAAGGACTTGTAAGTTGCAGGGAATCAATACTGTTGATGGCCAAACGCGGTAAAATGGCCTTGATTGTGGGCTACTTATTCACTTGTCTTTTCTTTGCTGTTCGTCTGATCATACCCTATTTCATTATTGTTGGGCTGGGATGTAGCGTAAATGTTGTTGATGTAATGTATATCCAGCTGTTTATTATTCTGCTCAGTTATTTCAGCCCTACTCCGGGAGCCTCCGGCATAGCAGAGGTAAGTTCTCTTGTATTGATGGCTGCACTTGTGGCATCACCGGTAGCCGCTATTTATACTTTCTTGTGGAGGATGTGTACACTTTATGTCAATACTACTATTGGTGGGATATTGCTCTATCGAGAACTGAAGACATCTGAGTAGATTTAGTATCAGCTGAAATTCCATTTCGCCATTTCGTACATGTCCTTTATGCTTTTTCCTGTTTCCAGAACAACTGTCGGTTCGTATCCGCAGTGTACCATACAGTTTTTGCAGCGTGGGTCTTTGTTGGTTCCGTATTTGTCCCAATCAGTGTTGTCCATCAATTCTTTAAATGTCTTATAATATGCGTCAGTGATCAGATAACATGGCCCCTTCCAGCCAAGGTAGTTTTTCGTGGGGTTGCCCCATGGTGTGCACTTCAGGTCTCTTTCGCCCATTAGGAACTTCATATACATGGGAGTATTCATCGTCTTGTACTTCTTCGATAGTTCATAGATAAAGCTGAATTTCCTATGAAATTCCTCTTTCTGTATAAAGACATCATTTGCGTTGTCCTCAAAACTAAATCCCGGAGAGACAAGAAGTCCGTCAATTTTAATATCTGTAAGATATGCGAACAGCTCTTCTATCTCTTTTGGATCGGTGTCTTTGAAAATTGTTGTATTGGTGCATACAGTGAAGCCCAACTGCTTGGCCTTCCTGATAGAATCCGTTGCTTTCTTGAATATGCCTTTTGCTCCAACGATCCTGTCGTGAGTTTCAGCCATTCCGTCCAGATGCACGTTTAGGTTTAGGTAAGGGCTTGGTGTAAACTGGTCTAAGGAATCGCCCAGGGTAATTCCGTTTGTACAGAGGTAAACATGTCGTTTTTTTGCAATTAGTCCGTTTACTATTTTATCCAGATCCGGATGAAGAAAAGGCTCTCCTCCGGTGACTGATACCACAGGCGCCCCGCATTCTTCAGCGGCATGCATGCATTCTTCTACACTCATCTTTCTATCCATTGTTTCTTTAAATTCCTGAATCCTGCCGCAGCCTTCGCATGTAAGGTTGCAGTTGTGTGTAATCTCCAGCATCAGTACAAGTGGAAACCGCTTAACTAAGGAAACTTTGTTCTTTAACAAATATTTGGTAATTGAATATGTTTGCTTGAGTGAACTTCTCATTATTTTATACCTTTTATTATGCAATTATTGACGAATTTTTAATTATACATTATTTGTCATACTTACGAAAGAATGAATCATCAGGCCTGGATATTAAGTGCATTATCATCACTTGTAGCTATCTCGATGATAAGAATATTTAATAAATAAATTGACATAAATATTGAGATTTGATAGGTTTACAGGTTTGCAAATTTTGCCGCTGGATCGTCAGGATATGAAAAGCCGTATTGACTTCATAGTGCTGGTAAAATTATCAACTCTTCCAAGTTTATATATTTGATATTTAATGTCAAGAGCAAAAGATGATAGCTATTTTGTGTGCGATACGACAGGAAATAAGACCTTTAGCAGCCTGTATGAACGTTTCAAGGAAGTTTAACATTGATGAAATACCGTTCTATCAGGGAGACCTGAATGGCCGGCCTATTATGCTGGTTCAAGGTGGTATTGGCAGAGAAAATGCAATTAAATCTGCCTCTTGTCTGTTAGAGTCAACGAGTGTTGATCTGTTGATTTCAGCGGGTGTCGCAGGGGGTATAAGACACGGTCTTAACGTCGGCGATCTGGTTGTGGCAGAACGTGTCGGTTATACCAGGCAAAATGATTTTGATAGTGAAGAATTGCAATTGGATTCTGATTTTGTCTGTAAAGAAGAGATTGTTCAATTAGCGAGACAACATAGTAATGATCTGGAGTCAAAGATACATTTTGGTAATCTGTTGACGGTGGACAAGGTCATAAGTCAGGCAAGTACAAAAAAAAGGATTGGAGAGCAAAATTCTTTTTTGGCGGTTGAGATGGAGAGTGCGGCTGTTGCGGAAGTTGCTTCTGAGAAAGGCGTCGATTTCGCGGCAATACGTTCGATATCAGATGATATTGATGATGATCTTCATCTGGATTATGACAATATAATATCTGATGAAGGCAAGATTAAGGTAACGAGCATTGCATTGAGTGTTTTGAAAAATCCGCAAAAGCTTGCACTGTTAAGCCGCCTTAATAAACAGACAAAAACTGCAGCGAAGAGTCTGGCTTGTTTTATGACTAAATTGGTTCCATTAATAGACACTAATTATACGGATTTACACTAGTTAACTGTCGGGAGGACGGTATGCCGAATAAAAAAATTGGGATTGTAATGGGTAGTGATTCTGATTTAAGTACTATGCAGGAAACACTTGATGTCCTTGATGAATTCGGGATAGAGTATGATGTAGACGTAGTTTCCTGTCACAGATCTCCGCAGCGTGCGCATAAGTATGCGATGACTGCAGAGAAGAAGGGTTACAAGGTGGTAATTGGTGGCGCGGGAGGTGCCGCACATCTTGCAGGAGTAATCGCATCGATGACCCCTATACCGGTTATTGGAGTGCCTATGCTGACGCAGGATCTTGGCGGGCTTGATTCCCTCTATTCTATCGTGCAAATGCCGGGAGGTGTTCCGGTTGCTGCTGTTGGTATAGGAAAGGCCGGTGCAAAAAACGCGGCGATTCTGGCAATTCAAATTTTGGGTACTGCGGATAAAACCCTGAAGAAGAAGATTATTGAATATAAGAAGAAACAGGCAGAAAAGGTTATTCAAAAGGATAAAAAAGTTAAGAAATTACTGAAAAAATCAAAATAGTAGAATCTTTCCATTTTCTTGTTTTTACTACATGGAATTAAAAATGGATTTATTTGCTGTTATTAAATAAGTTAGAGGAGGTTTTTTGTGCCGGTACCAACAATAGAATGGATAGGCGGAGTAGATGGTAAGATAAAAATTATTGACCAGACGCTCTTGCCAAATGAATTAAAATATGTCTTCTGTGAGGATAGAGATAGTATTTATCATGCGATAAAGACACTCATGGTCAGGGGGGCTCCTGCTATCGGAATCGCCGGAGCGATGGGTGCGGTAGTAGGGATTAAGGACAATAAATCAGAGGATTTTGACTCTTTTTTCAAAGAGTTTAAAGAGGTAACTGCGTATCTGGGCTCTTCCAGACCGACGGCCGTTAATCTATTCTGGGGCTTGAAGCGTATGGAAGATACTGCGCAGAAGAATAGCCAGAAACCTGTTTCAGCGATTAAAGAAATCCTTCTTAATGAAGCAAAGACAATTCTCGAAGAGGATAAAGCAATATGCCGCAAGATAGGTGAAAATGGTGAAGCTTTATTAGAAGAGGGTAGTTGTATAATAACTCATTGTAATGCAGGTGGATTAGCTACCGGAGATTTTGGAACAGCTCTGGCGGTAATGTTTGCGGCAACGGATAAAGGGAAGAAAATCAGTGTGTATGCGGATGAAACGCGTCCATTGCTGCAGGGGTCCAGGCTGACAGTCTGGGAGCTGAAAAATGCAGGTATTGATGTAACGTTGATTTGTGATAACATGGCGGCACATACTATGAAAAGCAAAAAGATTGATTGTGTGATTGTAGGTGCTGACAGGATTGCCGCAAATGGTGATGCAGCGAATAAAATAGGTACGTACGCTCTCTCTATAGTTGCAAAGGAACACGGTGTTCCATTTTATGTTGCAGCACCAGCTTCTACTTTTGATCTGAGTATCGCTTCCGGTGATGAAATACCTATAGAAGAGAGAGGCTCGGATGAAGTTACCACTATTGCCGGGCATAAGATTGCCCCGGATGGTATTAAGGTGTTTAATCCTGCATTTGACGTTACACCGGCAGCAAATATAAAAGCTATTATTACGGAAAGAGGATTAATTTATAACCCGGACACAGAAAAAGTTAAAAATGTTATTGGGGATAATTCATAATGGGGAGGGGAGTCGTGAATAAAATTAAATATTTAGTTTGTACAATTACTATCACATGCGTTTCAGCATTAATTTTATCAGGTTGTGAGGTCCAGAGGTATACAACAAAATTCCAAGCGACTCCTATGGACAGTGTAAATGAAGATCTTTCAATAGACCCTCAAAAGCTTACTCAAGAATTGGATGACCAGATGAGGGTTGAAGATGAGAGGAGAAGGAATATGCTGTTGGATAAAGCAAAGGCAGAAGCAGAAAAGGGTAATAAGGCTGGTACGCAAAATACTGAAGATGCAAAGTAGGAGTAATTTGGAAATGCAAAGCTTTCGTTCTTAGGACAAGTGAGTAGGGGGGGCGAATGAAAAGCAACTTTTAGCCAGCAAGCCTCAGCCCTTTATTCTTTGCGTATTCGTAAACAGTATTGAATTCATGTCGAGTTACCGGTCTGTTTATTTCAGGAAATTCGTGCGCATTGAATGTCGGCCTGTACTGTTCCATAATATTTACAAATGTATTTCCTGAGACTTCATTTACAATAAAATCAATTACCTCTTTGCTACGTGCAATATTGTCTGGCATTACAAGATGACGTACCAGCAGTCCTCGAATCGCGATATCATCCATTATCTCTAAATCGCCAACCTGCCTATGCATTTCCAACAAAGCCGATTTGATTATATCAGGGTAATCGTGTGCAAAAGAGTATTTATTGGAAGAGCCGGAACTTAAATACTTGGCATCAGGCATATAAATATCAATTGTTCCTTCAAGAAGCTGTAATGACTCAATAGATTCATAACCACCGCAGTTATAAACGACTGGAATTGTGAGTCCTCTTTCCCTTGCCAATAAAACAGATTCAATTATATGAGGTACCACGTGTGTAGGAGTAACAAAGTTAATGTTTACACATCCCCGTGTTTGTAACTGTAACATCATACTTACCATACCGTCTATTTCAACTTCGTCTCCATTTCGCAGCTGACTGATATCGTAGTTTTGACAGAAAACACAACCGAGGTTGCACCCCGCAAAGAATATTGTTCCAGAGCCTCCGCTGCCAACCAGTACCGACTCTTCTCCATAATGCGGGCCTGCTGAAGAGACAACTGCTTTTGCTCCAATACCGCAGAATCCCTTTTCATCATTCAAACGGTTAACCTTACATAGCCTTGGGCACAGTTCGCAGGATTCTAATAAATTGTAAGCGGATCGAATGGTCTCTTCTGTTACCACTTTTCCATGTGCAGTTGTCATAATGTTTGATTTTAGAATTAAATCTGTTTTTGTCAATGCATACCAATTCTAAATGTTTTTTTGGTTCTCAGCTGACTGGCGTGTATGGAAACACACCTAACATGATACCGTTATTTTTTGTAGGTCGGGTTTCTATACCCGACGTAATCATACTTCCTAATTCTTGACACTGCTGAATGTTTCTGCAATAATCACAATTATGATAAAAGAGATGATTGGAAGAATAGTAGAAGGAGGAGATCTTTCCTTTGAAGAGAGTAAGGCGGTAATGAATGAAATAATGGAGGGCATTGCAACGGAAGTGCAAATTGGCTCCTTTATTACGGCGTTACGAATGAAGGGTGAAACCGTTGATGAGATTGCCGGCTGTGTAAGTGTTATGAGAGAAAAGGCAACTCATGTAGATGTAGGAAATAGTTTAGTAGTAGATACATGTGGTACCGGCGGAGATGCAAAAAGTACGTTTAATATTTCGACGTGCTCCGCATTTGTTGTTGCAGGAGCGGGACTGAAGGTTGCAAAACATGGTAATAAAGCATCTTCAAGTAAATGTGGAAGTGCTGATGTGCTGAAGCTGCTTGGCGTTAATGTTGATGCTAATACAAAAGTTGTCGAGGAGTGCATTCAGAAAGCGAATATCGGTTTTCTTATGGCACCGCTTTTACACAGTTCGATGAAACATGCCGTGGGGCCAAGACGTGAAATAGGAATTAAAACTATATTTAATGTTCTGGGACCATTAACTAACCCTGCAAGGGCAACAAGGCAGGTCATAGGCGTATATGATGCAAAGTTAACTGATATAGTGGCAAAGGTGCTGAAAAAGCTTAATACAGAACATGCATTTGTGGTATATGGCTATGATGGTATGGATGAAATCACGACAACAGACAAAACAAAAGTATGCGAATTAAAGGATGGAAAGATTAAGAGCTATTTTATTACACACGATAGCTTCGGTATTCCAAAGGCTGAGATGAATGATTTCATTGTAGACTCACCTGAGGATAGCGTGATTGCAATCAATGCTGTATTGGATGGGGCGGTCGGTCCAAAACGAGATATTGTCCTGTTAAATGCATCTGCTGCAATTGTTGCCGGAGGAGGAGCGGATAATTTGAAAGATGGGGTACAAATTGCTGCAGAATCAATTGATTCCGGTAAGGCCAGGGCCTCATTAGAAAAATTGATTGAACTGACACAGAATATCGGAGATACAAGCACAAACTGACTGTAGCGTTGCCAGTTGTGTCTCTATAATTGTAACGGTTTAACAGCTTCTCCAATCAGCATACTCATTGAGCGAAACCCTCTTGCCGCTCTTTAGAAGTGAATATTTTCCAAAATCATTCATATTACCGAGTGCCTGTAGATCGAAGACAGGTCCATCCTTGCAGACCATCTGGCCGTCGCATACACATTGGCCGCAAATACCGATACCGCATTTCATGTATCTTTCCAGTGACGCCTCGAATTGTATATCATGCTTCTTGCAGAATTCGAATACCTTGTACATCATAATTTCCGGGCCACATGTATATATAATATCGTATCCGTGTTTGTTGTGCAGGTCCTCAAGAATGTCAGTCGGGTATCCTTTAATGCCTTCACTTCCATCATCCGTAAAGAGTGTAATATTCTTGTAACGGTTTTTAAAAAACAGTGAGGTACTTGTAGCTGCTCCCATGAGAATTGTAGGGTTATTGTCCTGTAATCTCTCAATAAGAACAGTCACAGAAGCCATCCCACAGCCGCCTCCTATTACACAAACACTTCCTTTCCCGTTCTTAATACTATCAGGGAAACTGTACCCACGACCAAACGGTCCCCTTATACCAATCCGGTCACCATGTTCCATCTGGTGTAGGAGTTTTGTAAACTCGCCTCTTTCAAGTACGGTAATCCCGAAGAACTCATTGCTCAGATATGATACTGCAAACGGTTTTTCATCAATGCCCGGCAGCCAGACCATAATGAATTGTCCGGGGTTGTAATCAAGCTTGTGTTTGAACATAAAGGATTTTGTCCCATCAGACTCATCAATGATCTTATCAATCTTCATCATTACCGGTTGATCAAAAAAAGAAAACTCATTCATGGGCAACTCCGATTATTTCATGTATAGAATTGTAGTTGTTTTCAGACATCCATGTTTCCATTTCCAGGCATATTTTTCTGAAGACGTCTATTCCCCTTTCGTATATCCCGGTACCAACTCCAATAGCGGTTGCACCGGCCATAATCATTTCGATGGCGTGGCGGCCTGTAGAAATTCCTCCTGTACCGATTATAGGGATTTTAACTGATTCGTATATATCATATACACATCGTGTTGCAACGGGTCTCAGGGCCTGTCCAGAGACTCCTCCGACCTTGTAAGAGAGCACCGGTTTACGTGCTTCTATGTTAATTATCATGCCCGGACCAAGTGTATTTACGGCTGTTATGGCATCGGCACCGGCGCTCTCGGCAGCTTTAGCTAAGTTGCCTATTTCCGGTATGTTAGGTGATAGTTTTACAAATATAGGCAGTTTGCTGGCTTTTCTGACGGCGGCAACAATCTCGCTTGTGCTTTCGGGTGTTCCCTGGCCAGCTAATAATCCGAATCCGGGTGTGTGTGGGCACGAAAGCGGAAGTTCGATGGCCGAAAACTCATTATCTGACAGTTTATCCACAACGCGTACGAAATCGTCCGGCTCTGTGCCGATAATGCTTGCAATTACTGGGATCGACACTTCATTCAAGTTTGAAAATTCTCTGGCTGTCTCCTCTGCACCGGGATTTGAGTACCCGACTGCATTCAACATGCCTCCTTCAAATGGAATAACGGTCGGGTTTTTGTGCCCTTCTCTTGCTTCAAAACTAACCGATTTGATAGTGGCTGCACCAACTCCACTGTCTGCAACCCGCTTTAGCAGGGATTTAGATGTGCCGAGGAACCCTGATGGAAGAACAGTCGGGTTTGACATTTTTATCCCGCACAGGTTAGTATTGAGGTTTGGAGTAGTCATTTTTAGACAGGATTTACAGAATAAGTACGAAGTCGAAAAGCACTATGTAATCAATGTCACAGGAGTATACCAAAAGGTCAGAATTTGTTGAAGGTATATTTTAGATGTTCTTCTGTACCCATTTCAATTTGAGATGGGTATAATATTGACATTTAACAGGAAATATGTATTTATATTCTTATTTGTCGCTCCATGGGTGCCATATGGTTGTATCTTAATTTAAATGGAAATGCGTGTCACGGCCTGCACCTGCAGTCTATGCCTTAACTATACAATATCATGATTACATTTCTCGGGTATCTGTTACTTTTATTTGTTATATCTGCTATTGGTGGCCTGTTTCCTCTGGTGAGAGGCTGGTCCAAAAACAATATCAGGTTGATAGTCAGTTTTGGTGTAGGAGTTTTGTTTGGGAGTTGCTTCTTTTATATGCTGCCGGAGATTGCACAACCTCTTGGTGGCAGTGTGGGCATACCAATATTAATTGGTTTTTTTATTATTTATATACTCGAAAAATTCGTAATGGTACATTCCTGTGAGGAGGATGTCTGTAACGTTCACACGATAGGGCTTTCCGCATTTCTTGGTATTTCATTTCATAGTCTGATAGAAGGCATGTCAATGGGTGCCGGATTTCTTACGAAAGATATTGGCATAATAATATTTCTGGCAATTATCGTTCATAAATTCCCTTCCGCCCTGTCACTTACCGGTATTCTTATACATGGAGGATATAAAAAAGCAAGTATTGTAAAACTGGCACTGGTCTTTTCATTGACTACGCCCATTGGAGCTTTCATAGCCTTTTTTGTTTTCAAAAACCTACATGAAAACGTTATTGCTTGGGCAATTGGAATATCTTCCGGTACTTTCTTATATATTGCCAGTAGTGATCTTTTGCCATTTGTCCATCAGCACCATCCTCGGAAATTCTATAATCTGTTTAGCCTTGCATTAGGCTTGTTTTTAATGTGGCTCGGAAAATATTTTATTTAGTCACTTTTCAATTAAACATACCACGCATGGAATTATTTAAATTGTTTTTTTGTGGTATTTGGGAGATATTTCAACTCTTAGCGCCATTCATGTTAATAGGGCTGTTGTTGGCAGGAATACTTCATGTTTTTATTCCACGACATATGATTCAGCGTCTTATGGGCGGAAAAGGATTGTTAAGTGTCATCTCATCTGCGGCTATTGGTATTCCACTTCCGATATGTAGCTGTGCTGTCGTTCCTGTCTCTATTGAACTTCGTCGCAAAGGCGCCAGCAAGCCATCAATAATGTCGTTTCTGATTACTACTCCCGAGTCAGGGAGTGATTCGATTCTGATTACGTGGGGATTGTTGGGGCCGTTTATGGCAATTGCCCGACCAATAGCTAGTTTCTTCTCCGCATTGTTGGCAGGTTTTTTTGCTATCGGCCTGCTTAGGGATAGTGATAAAAATGAAGTTGGAGAAAAAGAAGATACCTGCTGTCACGATCACGGAGAAGAGTGCCTTGATGATGAAAGTTATGCGGGAATATTTCAAAGTTTTAAACGAATATGGAGTTATGCTTTTAAAAAAATGGCAGATGAAATCGTTTTTTCACTGTTAGTTGGAATATTGCTGGCAGGATTGATCATTGTTGCTTTTCCTGATAATCTTGCAATGTATGGTCTAGGAAAAGGTGTAATGCCCATGTTGATTATGCTGGTAGTGAGTGTTCCTCTTTATATGTGTGCGTCCGCAAGTACACCTATTGCAGCTGCTCTCATAGTTAAGGGAATTAGTCCTGGCGCGGCCATGGTCTTTCTTTTAGCAGGTCCGGCAACTAATGTTACTACTATTGTAATGTTGACCAAACAATTTGGTGGTAGATTTGTCCGTATTTATCTGGCATGTATTATTGGAGGTGCTCTGATATCCGGTTATGTCTTCGATTATCTGTTGGTACTTTCAGGGACACATATTATACCAACAATGAGCATGGATAGTCATTCAATCATTGGTACTTTCCAGTGGGTTTCTGCTTTACTACTTATTGCTCTCATCGTCTGGCGTTTTTGGAATGGTGCTGCCAGGACAGGTTTAAAAGATTTGACTAATAATGCATTTGTACTGTTTAGCAAGAAACATGTTTCCAAGACACAAGATGACGGATAAAGGAGACGTCTGTCTTTACTAATATTTTTATTTTTAAAATTTTGGGATTTCAGGATAAATGCGTGTTTTAGGAATAGATCCGGGCACAATGGTAACCGGTTTTGGAGTTGTCGATGATATAAGAGGCAAATTGTCTTCAGTGAGCTACGGTACTATTGAGGGCAGGCGAAAGGATTCGTTTCCGGATAGGCTTAAGATGATGTTTGATGGATTGAATAAAGCTATTGAGGATTACAAGCCTGAACAGATTGCATTGGAGAGCGCGTTTTATGGAAAAAATGTCAAGGCCGCTATCAAGATCGGTGAAGCCAGAGGAGTTGCAATATTGTGTTCGGCATTAGCAGGTATCCCTCTGTATGAGTATGCTCCGACAGAAGTGAAGCTGGCAGTTGTTGGTATAGGAAATGCTCAAAAGGTGCAGGTAAGTAAAATGGTGAAGATCCTTTTGTCTTTATCTGAGGTGCCTGAAAAGTATGATGCTACGGATGCATTGGCAATAGCTATATGCCATTGCCATAGAATGAAATTGATGGTTTAATCTTGACAGAGATGTAGTAACAGTTATAATTTTAAGTTTGGATAATTTTTTTCGAATTGTTGTAATTTGTTATAAATTAAGCTATTAAGGAAAATATGAATCTGGCGGTAGCAGAAAATAATACAAAAAACGGTGAAATCCATAGCATTTTGAATGAGGACGATTCTCCTTCTGGTTTTGGCGTCAAAGAATCTAAGATTATAGGTACGAAAGGTATTTCTATGGAAGAAGCAATTGGCAAATCCAGGGTTTTGATAGAGGCGTTGCCTTATATCCAATCTTTTAAGGACAAGATAGTAGTTGTAAAATTTGGTGGTAGCGCAATGGTAAACAGGGACACCTTTCAAAGTGTAATTCAGGATATGGTCTTTATGAAGTCTATAGGTATGAAACCTGTTATCGTACATGGCGGAGGCCCATTCATAAGCAGTGAGATGGAAAAAAGAGGCAAACAACCTCTTTTTATAAATGGGTATCGCGTTACTGATAAGGAGACATTGGAAATTGCGATTGATGTGCTTACCAATCAGATAGGTAAATCAATAATAAAACAGATAAATGAAATGGGCGCAAAAGGTGTGTGTGTGTGGGAGAATAATAAGAGCCCGATCAAAGCCAGAAAGTTTGTCAGTAAAGTTGCTGATGGATCAGAGGCTGATGATCTTGGTTACGTGGGTGAACTTACTGAGATAGAATGTGACCGTTTTATTAATTTATTTGAAGATGACCAGATACCTATAGTGTCTCCAATTGCCAAAGGTATCGGCGGAGAAAATTATAATGTAAACGCAGATAATGTGGCATCGTTTGTTGCAGGCGCTTTGAAGGCCGAAAAACTGGTTTTCATATCTAATACTCATGGAATCTCAACAGACCCGTCTGATCCGGAATCATTTACGTCTACGTTGCATGAAGATGAAGTTAATAAATTGATAAAGAGTGGGGTGATAAGTGGTGGAATGCTCCCTAAAGCGAATGCCTGTATTTCTGCTATGAGAGAGGGAGTAAAAAAAGCACATATCATTGACGGTCATATACCTCATTCACTATTACTTGAGATTTTTACTGACAAGGGTATTGGGACCCAGATTATTGTTTAATGTATATTGAAATGCATTGCCAGATGAATATTTCTGATAGTGTTGTATTCCGATGTTTTTAGGAGTTGGTCTTTTTGATATTCACCCACTTCAGAAAGAGCGTGCAATTATTAAAGCATTCCATTTTTCTATTTACTCTCATCGCAGGGAATCCGCATAAAGGAATCTAGATTATGAATAAAAGTGAAGTACTAGAAAACTATAATAATTATGTAATTCCAAATTACTCTCGACATCCTTTTGTAATTGCCAGGGGTGATGGGGTGCATCTTTGGGATACGGACGGCAAGCGATACTTGGATCTTTTTTCCGGATGGGCAGTCAGTTCGCTGGGGCATTGCAATCCTGAGGTGACGAAGGCAATGCAGGAACAGGCAGCAACGCTGGTGCACGTGCCAAATATTTTTTATTCTGAGCCACAGGGACGTCTCGCAAAATATATTTCTGAAAACTCTTTTAACGGGCAATGCTTCTTTTGTAACAGTGGGGCGGAAGCAAACGAGGCGGCTATAAAATTAGCTAGAATTTATGGTTCTAAAAAAGGTAAGTATAAAATTATTACAATGAAAGACTCGTTTCACGGAAGGACTCTTGCAACGGTAACGGCGACAGCTCAGCCAAAGTACCATGTCGGATTTGCTCCACTTATTGAGGGTTTTGCCTATGTGTCGTTTAATAATCTTAAGGAAATTGAAGATATTATAGATGATAAGACATGTGGCATTATGCTTGAACCTATTCAGGGAGAAGGCGGGATTAATGTGGCAGATAAAGAATACATGAAAGGGTTAAGGAAGATTTGTGATGACAACGGTATCCTCTTGATTTTTGATGAGGTTCAATGCGGAATGGGAAGGACGGGAAAGTATTTCGCCTATCAACATTATGATATAACACCGGATATAATGACGCTTGCTAAAGCACTGGGAAATGGTACTGCCGTAGGCGCTATGGAGACAACAAAAGAGATTGCTAAAAGTCTGGTACCGGGAAGCCATGCTTCAACTTTCGGAGGGAACCCCCTTGCCTGTGCGGCATCAGCAGCAGTATTTGAAGTTATTGAGTCGGAAGGCTTGTTGGATAATGCTACAAAAATGGGAAATTATGCTTTTGAGCAGATAAGAAGTATGGCAAAAGAGCTTGATGTTATTAAAGAAGTAAGAGGCATTGGATTGATGATAGGTATTGAACTTACAATTCCTGCCGCAGAGGTGGTAAAAAAGTGTATGGAAGATGGGTTATTATTGAACTGTACTCATGACAGTGTGATAAGGGTTATGCCACAGCTGAATATTACAAAGGAGTATATAGACGAAGGTTTGGGGATATTAAAGAATATTTTAAAATCTGTTAATTAATAATTATAGGTGAAAGTATGCGGTGTAAAAACCTGGTTTCAGTTGCAAATCTTGAACGTGAAGATATTGATGAGCTGTTTGCACTAACGGCAGAGATGAAGGAGTCCTGTAAAAGAGGTGACACTGATCTCTGTCTTGCCGGTAAAACTCTTGGAATGATCTTTGAGAAAAGCTCTATGCGAACAAGGGTCTCCTTTGAAGTTGCGATGACGCAGATGGGTGGACATGCAATATATCTGACCCAGCATGATATTAATCTTGGTGAGCGTGAATCGATAAAAGACGTTTCAAAGGTTTTGTCCAGGTTTATTGACTGCATTGCTATCAGAACTTATGATCATAAAACAGTTACTGAACTCGCCGATAGCTCCTCTGTACCGGTAATCAATGCACTGTCTGACTATACCCATCCGTGTCAAGCACTGACAGACTTATACACTGTAAAAGAAAAGGTTGGTAGCCTTGACAACGTTAAAATCGCTTATGTTGGTGATGGAAATAATGTTGCCAGATCATTAGCTTTTTTATGTGCGAAACTTAAAGTATCGTGCACGATTGCGTCTCCGGAAAACTATGAACTATCTGCAGAGTTCTTAGATGCACTTGAAAATAATGTAAGAGGTAAGGATGCTTACATCAAACAAATCAGGGATCCGGAAGAAGCGGTCAAAGATGCAGATGTAATTTATACCGATACATGGATTAGCATGGGAGAAGAGGAAGAGGCCGAAACCAGACGTAAGGATTTTGAGGGTTTTCAGGTTAATAGCGAATTGGTCTCATATGCTAAGAAAGATGTTTTTGTCATGCATTGCCTGCCTGCTCATCGTGGTGAAGAGATAACGGACGAGGTTATTGATGGCAAACATTCTATTGTATATGATCAGGCAGAAAACCGGCTACACGTCCAAAAAGCACTGCTAAAGCTTCTCATTAACGGGTGAATCTGATTTTCATTCAGATAATATTTTATTAAATATGTAATATAGGTAAATTAAATAGAGGTACATAATATAATGCGAATAGACGGAAGAAAGCCGGATGAGATGCGACCGGTTTCAATAGAAAGAAACTATACAAAATTTGCACATGGATCTGTTCTTATATCAGTTGGAAACACCAAGGTAATATGCACCGCTTCTATTGAAGATAGTGTACCACCACACAAAAAAAATACAGGAGAGGGTTGGATTACGGCAGAATACTCTTTGCTGCCTGGCTCTACGCCAAGAAGGGTGTCAAGGGAATCATCCCGAGGTAAAGTGGGTGGGCGTACTCATGAAATCCAAAGACTGATAGGGCGGTCTATGCGCGCCATAGCTGATCTTTCGGCAATAGGAGAAAGGACTATATGGCTTGACTGTGACGTCATTCAGGCTGATGGAGGAACGCGGGTTGCATCTATTACAGGTGCATATGTTGCTTTAGTTGATGCCATCAGTTGGCTGAAAAAGAACGTTGAAATTACAGGAGAACCTCTTATAGGGAGTGTGGCGGCAGTGAGTGTGGGTGTGGTAGATGGTGTGCCATTGCTGGATCTCTGTTATGAGGAGGATGTTACGGCAGATGTTGATATGAATATAGTTCTGACTGGAGAGGGAGAGTATATAGAGTTACAGGGCACGGCGGAGAAACAGACATTCTCAGAAGAAGAGCTTGCTCAAATGTTAGGACAGGCAAAAAAGGGAATAAACGAGTTAACCCTGATACAAAAGGATGCGTTGCAGAGCTAGTACAATGACCGAGACAAGTGGAATTGTAATTGGGACTCACAATAAAAACAAGAAAAATGAGATCAGAAAAATTCTGAATGGCATGTCATTAACACTGCTGGATCTGGAAGATTTTGATGGCGCTCCGGATATTGTTGAAGATGGCGTCACCTTTGAAGAGAATGCGGCTAAAAAGGCACTGCAGCTTGCAAGTTTTTGTAATATGTGTGTTATGGCAGATGATTCGGGGTTAGAGGTTGATGCGCTTGATAAACGGCCGGGTGTTTTTTCCTCGCGATATTGTGGTGAGGATACCGGTTACGAAGAAAAATGTCTTAAATTGTTTGAGGAATTAAAGGACGTTCCTTTTGATAAGAGAACGGCAAGGTTTCGTTGTGCAATTGCTCTGGCAGAGCCAGGAAAGTTGCACTTTGTAGTAGAGGCTAGCTGTGAGGGCCTGATTAATACTAAACCTCTTGGTAGGAATGGTTTCGGATATGATCCTATTTTCTATGTACCGGAATATAAGCAGACGATGGCCGAATTGGGGTCGGATGTAAAGAACCGGATTAGTCACAGGGCATTAGCTCTGGATCTTTTCAAAGAGCGTTTAAAGGAATTTATGAAAGGAGAAGTGCATTGAGAAGCAAGGTAATAGTATCTTCATTGCTTTTAGTTTTAATGTTTTGTTTAGGTTTTTCAAATGTATATGCTGATGAAATAGACGCAACTACAATATATGCTGAAAAGTGTGCGTTGTGTCATGGTGGAGACGGTAAAGGTACACCTACAGGTATCGATTTTGGAACGAAGGATTTCACTGATAAAGAGTGGCAGGCTTCACGTACTGACGATGAGTTTGTAAACTCAATTACACACGGAAATCCTGACAATGATAATTACATTCCATTTGGCGATATGTTGTCAGAAGATGAGATTAAGGCAATGGTGCCTCATGTAAGAGCATTTGCACATTGAACCGTGCTCGATTTTTCACAGGGCTAATAACCCTGTGAAAAATCTCAAATATTCTAATTAATAGTTCCTGTACTTATGCACAGGCTAAATAATCGTTAACTGTAGTAATAGAGGTTTCGTTTGAAAATCAATAATATTCGCAATTTTTGTATTATAGCTCACATTGACCATGGTAAGTCTACACTTGCCGATTGCCTGCTTAAAACTGCAAAGGCAATTAATCCAAGAAAATTCCGTGACCAGTTATTGGATAATATGGATCTGGAAAGAGAACGTGGTATTACCATAAAAGCAAGTGCAGTTACTCTGGACTATGAAAAAGATGGAGAGGTATATTCTTTAAATCTGATAGACACACCGGGACATGTTGATTTCAGTTATGAGGTGTCACGTAGTCTCAGCGCCTGTGAGGGCGCATTACTTCTGGTTGACGCGGCACAAGGGATCGAAGCTCAGACAATAACTAACATGTATATGGCAATGGAGAAGAATCTTGAAATTATACCTGTTCTTAGCAAGATAGATATAAAATCAGCCAGACCGGAGGAGGTAAGTGAAGAGATTGTCAGTATTCTTGGTGAAACTGACGAAGAGATCATTGCTGTGAGTGCCAAAACCGGCCTTGGAATAGAAGGGGTTTTTGATGCAATAATAACTCGTATGCCACCACCGGAAGGTGATTCAAGCTCACCATTACGAGCCCTGATATTTGATTCTGTTTATGATGATTACCGTGGTGTGATAGTCTATTTCAGAATTTTTGATGGTTCTCTTAAGGTCGGTGATAACATTTTAATGATGAAAACTAACAGATCATTCTTAATTACTGAATTGGGCGTTTTCAGGCCTGAAATGACTTCGGTAGACAAATTAAGCGCTGGAAGCGTCGGATATTGTGTTGCCAGTATAAAATCGATACATGATGTTCATGTTGGTGATACCATAACATTAAAGGAGAAAAAGGCGGTGGAGGCTCTGCCGGGTTACCGTAAGCCGCTTCCCATGGTTTTCTGTGGATTATACCCTACCGCTAACACGGACTTTATACCGTTAAGAGCTGCGATAGAGAGATTATGGCTTAACGACTCATCCTTCACCTTTGAACCTGAAACTTCACAGGCTCTGGGATTCGGATTCAGATGTGGATTTCTCGGGCTTCTGCATATGGAAATTGTACAGGAGCGATTAGAAAGAGAGAGTAATGTCGGCTTGGTACAAACGGCTCCAACTGTGACATATGAAATATTAACCCATGATGGTAATATCGTACATGTTGACAATCCGGAAAAGTTGCCTCCTGTTGGTTCCATAAAAGAGTTTAGAGAGCCACTAGTTGAAGCCAAGATTATTCTTCCATCTGAGTTTATCGGGGCAATTATGCAGTTGGTAGACGAAAAAAGGGCGACTTACAAGAGTACAGAATATATGGGTGAAACACGAGCCGTACTCACGTATACAATGCCATTAGGAGAAATAATCTTTGATTTTTATGATAAACTAAAATCACTAACAAGAGGATTTGGTACTCTGGACTATGATCTTATCGGTTACGTGCCTGATGATCTCGTAAAACTGGATGTACTGGTTGGAGGACAGAAGGTGGACGCACTGTCGTGTATTGTTCATCGAAAGAAGGCTGATTATAAGGGGAGAAATCTGGTAAAGAAATTAAAGAAAGATATTTCGCGACATATGTTTGAGATTCCAATTCAGGCCGCTATCGGGAGTCGTGTTATTGCGAGAGAGACAATACGTGCAATGTCTAAAAATGTTACTGCAAAATGTTATGGTGGCGATGTGACCAGAAAACGAAAGCTCCTTGAGAAACAGAAAGAAGGAAAAAAGAGGATGAAAAATGTCGGAAATGTAGAAATTCCACAAAGTGCGTTTTTATCTGTGTTGTCTATAGATGATTAAGTGTACTTGATTGATTCAGTTCGTAAATTGATTATTAATATGTATAACAGGCCCTTTAATGACTAATTCAATATGAACAAACCAGACGTGAAAAACGGTGTAGAAAAAAAGAAGAGTAAAAAGGAAAAGGGTTTTCTCCGTGAAAATATTGAATCAATTCTGATAGCAGTAGCGCTGGCTTTTGTATTGAGAATTTTTGTGGTGGAAGCGTTTAAAATCCCTACAGGTTCGATGGCCCCGACATTATTGGGTGTGCATAAAGATGTTAAATGTCCCAACTGTAACTGGAAATTCAAAAGTAATCATAATATCAATTATGTTAAATGTTCAAATTGCTTGTATAAGATACGCATATCTGATAACGGAAAAAAGGGCGGAAGCAGGATACTTGTAAACAAGTTCTCTTATGATTTTGGTAAGCCCAGGAGATGGGATGTTGCCGTGTTCAAATATCCATTCGGAGATGTTGCATGCAAGTCATGTGGTTTCTCTTCAAGCCAATCAATGATGTGTGAAAAATGTACTAATTCTCCAAAAAAAGAGAACTTTTTCACCAGCAAGGTTAACGGTTTTTTTAAACGTTCTTTTGGTATTAGCCAATATCACAAGGTAGTGTGTAAGTCATGTAATACTGTTGGTGCTATTTTTTGTGAACAGTGTGGTTCCACAAATGTGAATGTTGTCCGCAAGAATTATATAAAAAGGTTGATTGGTTTACCTGAGGAGAAACTGCAGATTGCAAATGGAGATATTTACGTTAATGATAAGATAGTGAGAAAGCCGGAAAAGGTTCAGGAATCACTCTGGGTGCCAATTTTTGATAGTAATTATCCTGCAAAACAGGAAATAGTTGAAAATTGGGAAGTGCAGGACGAGAATTGGGATATTAGTAAGGAGAGAATACATTTAAAAAAACCTGATGGAATTGAGCAGAAATCATATATAACGTTTAAAAGAGATATTACAGATAATAGTGTTTATAATAGCGAAATTACTGATTCAGTAAGTGCGGATGTAATGCTGGCTTTCAATGTTGTTGCTACTGGAGAAAATGGAGGCATTTTGATATTACTGGAGGAGGATGAAAAAACTTATGAGGTGTTTGTTCGTTCTCGGGGAGAGAAAAAGGAGTCTTATGTAAAGATTTCAGGTTCAATTGTTGTCAGCAACTCTGATGCTTTTATAGAACCGGGGAAAGTATGTAGAATAGAATTTTCAAATGCGGACAATGAAATTATCCTGAGACTAAACGATTCAGTTCTCTTTTCTCATACTTATGATACCGATTTGTCGTCATTAGATGGTTATACAAAATCCAGCAAATTGAAGTTTGGCGGAATAAATACTGATGCTGTCTTTAAAAATATCTTAATTTCTCGTGATGTTTACTATTCAGAAACCGGGGAATGGGGGATTTATAATCCTGTAGAAATTGGCGAGAAGCAGTACTTCTTTCTTGGTGATAACAGTAGAAACAGTAATGATAGCCGGTATTGGAAATTCGTTCCTGAAAGCAATATGGTGGGAAGGGCCTTTATGGTATTTTGGCCTTTAAGAACTATTAAAATTATCAGGTAGCCATATAAGGGTATAGAATGAAGTTAATACAAGCTGTTGAAATAACTAAAGCATTTGGTAAAAAAGTTGCTGTAGATCACATCAGTTTTGAGCTTCATTCCGGTGAGATAGTAGGCCTTCTTGGACAAAATGGTGCCGGTAAAAGTACGGCATTTTCAATGGTTATTGGTATGATCAAACCGGAACATGGAAAGGTTTACTTTCGCGGAGCTGATGTTACAGATATGCCGATATATATGCGTGCAAGATTGGGCATGGGATATCTTTCACAACAGCCATCAATATTCCAACGTTTATCTGTTGAAGAAAATGTGTTAGCAGTGCTGGAAACACTAAAAATTGATTATAGAGAAAGAATGAAAAGGCTGAATCAGGCTTTGGGAGAGTTGGGATTAACGCATTTATCCAAAAAGATGGCTTTTACTCTTTCAGGTGGGGAAAGAAGACGGCTTGAGATTGCAAGAGCTATATCAACATCCCCCTCACTTATCCTTCTGGATGAGCCATTTTCTTTTATTGACCCAATCGCCGTTGCTGAAATTCAGGATATTGTTTTAAGCCTTAAGGAAAAAGGCATTGGGATATTGTTAACAGACCATAATGTAAGGGAAGCGTTAAGTATTACGGATCGTTCATATATTCTAAATTCAGGATCGATAATAACGAGTGGGACGACGCAAGAATTGGTTAACGATCCACTTGCGAGAAAATCATATTTTGGAGAAAACTTTCTGAGTAGCGATATAAGGGCACGCGAGTCCTTTAAAACTTACGCGAAAGATGGTGAGAAAGAGGAAATGCAAGAGAATGAAACGGAATAGAGGTAAAACTTTAAATACTTTTTAATATTCTGTGTGTAGTTGAAATTGAAAAAATTATATTTCCTGCTCTGTAGTAACAACTTATATTCTTATTAGCATTGTTATATCTTCTGTTTCATCGTTCTTAGCAGAAAACATAGATATCTACAATCGTTGTAACCATCAATATCATACTTATAATGCCGTTAACCGTGAAGAAAGCTAGATTTATTTTTGACAGGTCATGCGGTTTTATAAGGGAATGTTCATAAATCAGCATTATACCAACAAATACAACTCCCCCCAAATAGACATAATTAAGACTGGTAAAGTACATAAATAAAACTAAGGTGATTACTACTAGAATGTGCAGCACTGAAGATAGCTTCAGTGAGTTTTTAATTCCCATCATTTTCGGGATAGAATGCAGTTTGGCTTTTATGTCAGACTGCAGGTCCTGACACGCATATATAATATCGAATCCTGCAGTCCAAAGCAGCACGGCAAAAGCCAGTACAAAAGGAGCAGCTGCAATACTTCCTGTTACACCGATCCAGGCGCCTATTGGAGACAATGAGAGAGAGAGGCCCAGGACAAGATGTGAAAAGTTTGTAAATCTTTTGGTGTATGAATATCCAAAAATTACCAGGAGTGCTAACGGAGATATGATTAAAGATAGACGATTCAACATTCCGGCGCATACCACAAATAAGATCGTGCAAGATATTGTAAAAAACCATAAATTCGCTTTACCTATATTGTTCTGGAGTTGAATACGATATGCGGTTCTGGGATTATGAATGTCATATTTGGCATCTACAAGCCTGTTAAATGACATTGCACAACTACGAGCCATTACAAGCGCACCAATTATCAACAATAGCTGTTTTATTTCTGGCATTCCTCCTGCCGCAATAAAAGCGCTCATTACCGCAAATGGAAATGAGAATATAGTATGCGAAAATTTTATTAACTTAAAAATGGTGTAAAGCCTTAAAAGCTTACTTTGCTCATGCTTTACAGTATCTTCTTTGTTGTTGATGCTTTTCATGATGAATATCGGATTGCATGGGCTAATAAATGTCTATAATATGATGATTTATTGTTATACGACAGGCATGATAACATGTATGGAAAAGTTTACAAATATATTTGGTACTTTCTGTCCCACAATTCGCACTAAGTTATCTATCATATCATTTATCAGAGAATAACAAAAATTAGCATATGTTTACTCAGCATAAAATCCGTTTGTTGTGGCTGGGAAAAACGTCCATTATGTGGATCTGTCTATTGATTTAATTCCTTTTAATTACTTGACTTCCGTCTGTCTGTTATATAAGATTCAATTAATTTTTAAATATCTGGTACTCTTTTTTTGCCTCGTATTTTTTTGTTTTAGAGATACTCGGCTTAAAGCAGTAGTGCGAGTTTATATAGGATTGTCTTATGTGAATAAAGATTTGAAGATGGAAAACCATTTGCATTAACATGGAATGTTTTTTGGGTTTTAACTAAATCAAATTAAGATGCAACTGCTTTCATATCAATTGGTTGCTGTTTGATTATAAATTTGACGTAACTGTTTTTTTATAGATAGAACAATTTTGGCTAGTTTAAGACCATTCCAGACAAAAGTCCTTACTTGTGTTCAAGTGTTAATTGTAAGTGCTTGTCGTTAGTATTCTTCCATACTTCAATTCCTTAATACTTCAGTATTTGTATATTCATAGAGATTCTAGAGCTTCATTCAATTTTATTAATATTTTTTTGAATGCAAGGAGGGGATGACTTATTGATTATATTACTTCAAATCCACTAATATATTTTCCAATACTTCCAGTTTGTATAGTTTTCGGTTTTTTAATATGTTATTTGTTTTTTAGATTACGTCAAGTAAATAGAGAGAAAGCATCCAGAAACGTAATTAAAGATGCAGAATTAGAGGCGGAAAGAATAGTTAAAGGCGCTGATATATCCGCCAGAGAAGAATTGTACAAGCGAAAGGAACGCTTTGAGAAAGAAACTCATGATACAAGGCAGGAATTGCGTCAGCTGGAAAAGCGTTTGAGCAAAAGAGAAGACAATCTTGAGAGAAAGATTGATATCATGACGAAGAAGGAGAAATACATTGAGAGTATGGCTTTGAATTTGTCGAACAAGGAAAGAGATGTTAACAAGAAAAGCTCTCAGCTTGATGATTTGATTCAGGAAGAAAAAAATACTCTCTATAAGGTTTCAGGGTTATCTGCAGATGCCGCAGAAAAATTACTACTAACTCGTCTGGAAAAAGAACTTGAGAGGGAATGTGCCGGTTTAATAGAAAAATACACAAATAAGGCCAAAGATGAAGCTGAAAAGAACGCTATATCAATAGTAGGTACTGCCATACAGCGATATACGGCGAATAATACGGTTGATAATGTTGTGAGTACAATTGAGTTGCCTGGTGACGAAATGAAAGGGCGAATTATTGGTAGAGAAGGCAGGAATATACGTGCCTTTGAGAAAGCGACCGGTATAGACGTAATAGTTGATGACACTCCAGGAATTATTGTTCTATCAGGCTTTGATGGCGTTCGCAGAGAAGTTGCCAGACTGGCTATGAAAAAATTGATAGTAGACGGTAGAATTCATCCTGCACGAATTGAAGAGGTGGTACAAGAGACTGAAAAAGATATTGAGCAGATTATTTTAGAGACCGGTAAGCAAACAAGTTTCGAATTGGGAATACATGATTTGCATCAGGAAATAATTAAACTGATAGGTCGCTTAAGATATCGTACCAGCTATGGCCAGAACCAGTTACAACATTCAATAGAGGTTGCACATCTTGCAGGAGTTTTGGCTGGTGAATTGAAACTTGACGCACAGATAGCAAAGAGGTGCGGTCTTTTACATGATATTGGCAAGGCACTTAGTGCGGAAGTTGAGGGTACTCATGCTATTGTTGGAGCAGACTTTGCGAAGAGGTACGACGAAAAACCAGAGATTATAAATGCAATTGCATCGCATCATGAGGAGGTTCC
>CAXMPV010000001.1:24321-26172 GCA_964195175.1 uncultured Thermodesulfobacteriota bacterium
ACGTGAAACACTTGAAAAATATGTTAAACGTCTGGAGAAACTGGAAAGTGTGGCAATGTCCTTTAGTGGCGTAGAAAGCGCTTATGCAATACAGGCTGGTAGAGAGGTCAGGGTTATCGTTCATCCGGATAAAGTCAGTGATAGTTTAGCCTCAAAAATTTGCCATGATATTGCCAAGAATGTTGAAGAAGAACTTGAATATCCGGGAGAAGTGACAGTTACTGTGATTAGGGAAAAACGGATAATCCAGAAGGCAAAATGATGTACATTAGTTATGATGTTATAGTTGTTGGTGGGGGACATGCTGGATGCGAGGCGGCGCTTGCGTCTGCAAGAATGGGTATGCAGACTGCATTACTGTCAATGAACCTTGATACAATTGCGCAGATGTCTTGTAACCCCGCAATTGGCGGATTGGCAAAAGGACAACTAGTACGTGAAGTAGATGCGCTTGGTGGCGAAATGGGGAAGGTAATTGATGAAACAGCCATCCAGTTCAGGCTTCTTAACGCCAGTAAGGGCCACGCAGTACGATCACCCCGTGCTCAGGCAGATAAAAAACTTTATCAATTTACAATGAAGAGGAGATTGGAAGAGCAGGTCAATCTCTCATTACGACAGGATAGCGTCGAGAAAATTGTAACTGAAAACAGAGAAATTCTGGAACTAATTGGTAAAAGTGGTACAAGGTACAGGTCCAAGGCAGTAATTATTACAACTGGTACTTTCCTAAATGGATTAATACACATTGGTGACTCGCAGATGCCTGGCGGAAGAGCGAGTGAGCCGTCATCAGATAAATTATCAGCATGTTTATTGGATTTAGGTTTTGAGATAGCAAGGCTTAAAACAGGCACTTCACCACGCCTGAACGGTAGCAAGATAAATTATGATATTTTGCAAGCTCAGGAAGGTGACAAACAACCTACGGCATTTTCCTTTTCTACCAAAGATCTCCATCGGCCTCAGGTCAAATGTTTTATAACACATACAAACAAATTAACACACGAAATCATTAAGTCCAATCTGGACCGCTCTCCACTTAATACAGGACAAATCAAGGCGATTGGGCCAAGATATTGTCCTTCGATTGAAGATAAAATCACTAGATTTCCAGATAAAGAACATCATCAAATATTTATTGAATCTGAAGGGCTGGACACGACAGAGGTGTATTGTAATGGCATTTCTACCTGTGCTCCATTTGATGTTCAGGAAGCAATGGTTCACTCCATAAAGGGATTAGAGAATACAAATATTACACGTTACGGGTATGCGATAGAGTACGATTATGTCCCTCCTACTCAAATCAAACCATCACTAGAATCAAAAAAAATTGAAAATCTATTTCTGGCCGGCCAGATAAACGGTACTTCGGGTTATGAAGAAGCTGCTGCACAGGGAATCATGGCTGGAATAAATGCAGTATTAAAAATACAAAATCGTAAGCCATTTTCCCTGGATCGTTCAGAAGCGTATATTGGCGTATTAATTGATGACCTGGTTACAAAAGGTACTCGTGAACCCTATAGAATGTTCACTTCAAGGGCAGAGTATAGACTTGTTCTCAGACATGATAATGCAGATAGAAGGCTTATGAAATATGGTTATCAGTATGGTTTGATTAGTAAAGATCAAATGGATGAGTTGTTAAAAAAAGAAGAAATGATTTCTGAAACAAATGAGTATATCGAGCACAAAAGAAGCGGGGCAGATACGTTGTTAAAATTGTTGAGGCGTCCAGACATGAACTTTGGTGACCTGTTGGGACTGGACAAAGAATTGAAGGATAGAAATATCTCTCTTTCTGCACAAGAGCAGGTAGAGATTGAGGCTAAATATAAAGGCTAT
>CAXMPV010000002.1:0-25972 GCA_964195175.1 uncultured Thermodesulfobacteriota bacterium
ATCTGCTGCCATGAAGGGCCCAGCGTGCGCAGGTAATCCAGTTTAATACTCTTAGTGCACGTTGCACAGGCACTCACTATTGCATCAAGGTTGTGGGACTCAAACACGTCTCTGTTTACCTCTGCAAGTTTCTTACTGGATTTGTGATCGCCCATTGTGGACGAGGGCGTTCCACAGCACAATTGGCCTTGCGGTATAACCACCTCTATATTCATCCTGTTAAGCACGTCTACCACGGCTTCAGCTATATCCACATAGATGTAATTAATCAAACATCCTGTGAACAGCCCTACACGCATTTTTGGATTTTTTAGTTTCCTTGTTGTACGAAATTTTTGTAATGCGGTTGTTTTAGCCAATATAGGTATCCATCTTTTACCCATAAACATGAGCGGAAGATGGCGCATCTGCCCCCTCCTCTTCCCGGGCATGAATCTCTGGATCTTAGAACCTATTTTGAGCATGAGATCGAAAAGTATCCTTCTTGGTAATATATACCGGAAGATTATCTTCGGTAACAGGGGGATGCCCATCTCATCAGCCACTCCACGTAGCAATGCAGAAATGATCACCTCATAATCAACATCTGAAGGACAAATGGCACTGCACCTCATACACTTTTTACAGGAATATACATAATCACGCAACTTATCAGTGTACACAAGCTGATTATCCCGCAACGCTTCAGCAAGGCTGATTTTTCCACGCGCGACCGTTGACTCGTCACCTGTTTCCAGAAAAACGGGGCAGACAGTCTGGCATTTACCGCATTTAGAACATTTACTTACTTCTTCTTTCCAATCAGTCATTATTGTTGTTCAACTAAGTTATAAGTGCCTAAAGTGATCTAAAGTTTAAAGTGACTAAAGTTATGGTAGCCAAAGGATTAATATTGTGCTTTGACATTAGTTTTTCTCTGCATTAAGAATTGCATTCTGTTTTTTCCACAACTTTAGCTCACTTCAAACTTTAGGCATTTTAGGCACTTTGATTGCGGCTTTGCCGCATTATCTTATAAACATCTTACCGGGATTCATAATCCCTTTAGGATCAAAAAAACTCTTAAATCTTTTCATAATCTCATATTCATGCGGAGGGATTTCCAGTTCCATAAATTGAGATTTCTTATTTCCGATGCCATGCTCACCAGAGATAGATCCCCCTAATTCCACAACTTCCCTCATCACCTTATTCACAATAACCTCTGCTAATTCCTTCTGGCCGGGATCATCGTTATACATTATATTAACGTGTATATTGCCATCACCTATGTGCCCGAAGTTTGCAATATAGATTGGCTGTTCTTCTTTAATCTTATCAACCCGCCGTAATATCTCCTTTATCTTGCTTCTGGGCACGCAGATATCTTCGTTTATTTTATGTGGAGCAATATTGTATAACGCTGGAGAGATAGAACGCCTTGCCGCCCAGATAGCATCTCTCTCCTTTGAGGTCTCTGCTACCTTAATCCAGAACGCATTGCTCTCCTTACACGCATTCTCAACTATGGGCATTTCATGGCTGATACTTTCATCTGTACCATCAATATCAATCAATAATAGTGCTTTTACATCTGCACCTATATCCGTCCCGGTATGACCGCGTATAGCATTTATGGTCATTTGATCCAGAAATTCCAGTGTACGAGGTAGAACATTATTGTCTATAATCAAATCGGCCGCATCAATAGCATCATTCTTGTCACTGAAATGAGCAGCCAGTGTCCGAATCTTCTCAGGCTTCGGAATAAGTTTTACCGTTATTTTAGTAAAGATTCCTAACGTCCCTTCAGATCCTGTAAAAAGTCTTGTCAAATCATAGCCGGCAGCGCTCCTTAATGTTTTCCCCCCTGTATTAATAACAGATCCATCAGGAAGTACAATCTCCAGGGCAAGTATATAATCCCTTGTCACTCCGTATTTCAGCCCGGTTATCCCTCCGGCACATTCTGCAACATTGCCACCAATAGTTGAGAATGCCGCGCTTGACGGATCAGGAGGATAGAAAAGATCAAGCTTCGCAACTTCATCCTGTAAGTGCTTAGTAACTACACCCGGTTCAACCGTTGCAACAAAATCTTCAGGGGAGATTTCAACTATCCTGTCCATATTTTTTAAATCAAAAACTATTCCACCCTTCAGTGGTACTGCCCCACCTGTAAGTCCGGATCCGGCACCTCTGGCGTATATTGGAACTTCATACTTGCTTGCAATCTTTAAAGTGTTAGAGACATCATTTGTGTCTCCCGGCCTTACAACAATATCAGGAAGCACCTTCTGTTTTGTTCCATCATAAGAGTAGCATATCCTGTCCTCAATCGCAGAAAGCACCCTCTCCTTATCTACAACCCGGATCAGTTCATCAAGTGCCTTCTGATGTTTATTGACTTCCTTTTTAGTTTTATTAAAAAACTTCATTATTGTTCAACTAAGTTTAAAGTGGGCTAAAGTTGCGGCCAAAATCTTTTTGTCTTTTGCCTTTTTACTTCAACATTTTACATTCCTTGTTCAATATTCTCTTTTTCTTTGTCTTTGTGTTTGTCTTTAACATCAGTGTTTATCAGTAAAAATCAGTGGCTAATTAAGTTCTTTTAGGTTTCCTTTGCGTCTTCTTGTCCTCGGCGTTTTTTGTCCTGGGAGCGGTGAGTTAGCTGTTACCAAAAACCTTTCCCGGATTCATGATACCTTTCGGATCGAACATCTTCTTCAGGTCTTTCATCATTTCAATCTCATGAGGCTGTAGCACTGTTTTAGCAGTGCCACCAATAGTCACAACATCTTTCAATATTTGAGATACCAGATTACGAGCAGATGCTTCAACCGTTTCTCCATTATTACAAATCACATCGAGGCGGATATGGCCCTCTCCAATCTGCCCGGATATTGCAACTTGTAATGAATATGCCTTGCTATGCTCATAAACCTTCTTCAAAACTTTGCCAATCTTACTTCTCGGTACAGAAAGTTCTTCGTTAAGCCTCATAAAAGTAACCTTAGAGAGAGCGGGGGAAATCGATTTGCCAATATTCAACAATTTGTTCCTATCTTCATCAGTATGTGCAATCGAAGTTTTCAATGCACCGTTTTCCTTGCAAAGAGTATCTATTCTGGAGATATTCTTAGCCACATTCTTCTCATTCCCATCTACATCAATTAGCAACAAAGCCTTCGCTTCTACAGGAATTTCCATCTCTGAGAAGTCACTAACAGCATCAATACAGGTTTTATCTGCAAATTCCAACGAACGGAGGTTCAGATGATTATGTACTAAAATTAAGTCTGTCGTCTTCAGAGCGCTATCTATGTCTTTAAAGAGTGACACTATAGTGCATACCTTTTCTGGCATTGGCAGTAATTTTAATGTTATTTTAGTCAATACGCCCAGAGTTCCTTCCGATCCAACAAAAAATCTGGCTAAATCATATCCTGCAACACTCTTTAGCGTTTTACGGCCTGCATTTATGACAGAGCCGTCAGGGAGAACAATCTCCAGGGCAAGAACATAGTCCCTCGTTACTCCATATTTCAAGCCTGTCATCCCACCCGTACATTCTGCCACTATTCCACCGATTGTTGAAGAATCTGCATTCCCAGGCTCAGACGGGAAGAAAAGCCGAGACTTTGCAACTTCGTCCTGCATGTTTTTTATACCAACACCGGGTTCAACGGTAACCGTTAGATCCCTTGCATTTAGCTCAACTATTCTGTTCATGTTCTTCAGGTCCAGTACAATACCACCTTTAATGGGAACCGCTCCTCCTGACAAGACGGCCCCAGCCCCCCGTAAACAAATCTGGATATTATGTCTGTTTGCAATTGATAATATCTTAGATACTTGCTCCGTGGAATGAGGCGTTATTACCAGATCAGGTATAGACTCCCTCTTTATACCATTAAAGGAATAACATTCTCTTTCCTCAATGTTATCAAAAACATGCTCCCTGCCAATTGCACCACACATATCCTCAAACAGATCCTTAACAGTTTTTTTATTTTGACCCTGTAGTTCCATAACTGCTTCAAAAATCTTATAAATTAAAAATACTTATTACTATTCATAAATAACACGACCAAGGGAGTTTTTCCACATCTTTTTAACGTCACAATTATTTAAGTTAGCGTGGAACTGTTATTTAAGTAAGTAATATTATTTAAAAAGATTTTTAGTTTTTTCAGGTTTTACTTTATGGTATACATTTTAATTACAATCCATATTTAATATTTAGAAATTTATACAATGAAAGTAATCATAATTTCAGACATCCATGGAAATCTTGAAGCGCTGAACAAGGTATTGGAGTACATTGACAAATTGGAAGGTGAAAAACGTATAGTCTGCCTTGGAGACATTGTCGGCTACGGCCCAAATCCGGAGGAGTGTTTTAAAATTGTTGAGTCACTTACAGACAACATATGTCTTGGAAATCACGAAGATGCGACTATGAACACGGATTATGATTATCAGATAACAACTCCTGCACGTGAAGCAATCAGATGGACAAGGAAGATTCTGGAAGAAGAGACAAAAGAGGCAATCAAGAGATTACCACTTAAGATAGTAGAGGATAACATATTGTATGTCCACGCATCACCAGACAATCCAAGACAATGGAATTATATTTCTAATGCCGGAGATGCATATTCAAGCTTGATAGAGATGGAACATTCTCTCTGCTTTGTCGGTCATTCACATCATCCGGGAATATATTCTTATCATTCAAAACAGGAAAACAGCAATAAAGCAGCATTATCTAAGGATGATAAGACGATCATCAATGTTGGAAGTGTTGGTCAACCACGCGATGGTTCTCCTAAGCTATCATTTGCTGTATTTGACGATGACAAATGGGAAGTGGAGATCATAAGACTGGAATATGACTATCACAAAACAATGGCAAAAATTGAAAAAGCCAATTTACCACATTCCCTCGCCGAGAGACTTGCAATAGGAAATTAATTGTTTAGCTACAGGTATAGATAACTACGCCTTTACAAATCTTTTCCCGGATAGCTGTTTTACTAGCCTTTTTACTTCCAATATCATTAATATGCTTGATGCATTTGATGGAGGCAAGCCGGATTTGGCGGTAATGTCATCTATCGCCATAGGAGTACTTGAAAGAATAGAGAATATTTTATTTTCCTTAGAATTCAGTGTGAGACTTCTAATGTCCGCAACTTTTTCACTATCATTTATGTGGATAGATTCTGCAAGTGGCCCAAGCTCCTCAACAATGTCACTTATATCTTCAACAAGTTTTGCACCGTCTTTGATAAGCTTGTTAGTACCCCTACTGTAGTTGCTATCTATATTACCGGGAATAGCGAATACATCTTTACCATGTTCAAGCGCCCATTTTGCTGTAATGGCAGAACCGCTCCTGAGTGTTGATTCCACCACCAGCACTCCAAGTGATAGCCCGCTGATTATCCTGTTTCGAGGAGGAAAATTACGATTATTAGGTGGTGTAGTCATGGGCAACTCTGAGATCACTGCTCCATTAGCAGCAATTTTTTCAGAAAGCTCTTTATTCTCACTGGGATAAATTACACCGAGACCACTGCCCAGTACGGCTATTGTCCTGCCTTTCCCCTTGATTGCTCCCGCATGCGCATTAGTATCGATACCCCTTGCCATTCCACTTACAACACAAAATCCTACCTGTGCCAGCTGCCTTCCAAATCTTTCCGCCTGTGTCTGGCCATAGTAGCTGCTTTTGCGCGCACCAACTATAGCAAGTGCAAGCGTATCGCTCTTTATTATCTCTCCTTTAATATAGAGAAGCAGTGGTGGATCATAGATTTGCTTGAGGTTGTGTGGGAATTGATCACTTGAAAAAGGGACTATTTTTACGTTATTCTTCTCTGCCAGTTTAATCTCTTTATCAACATCAGCCGCCTTTACTCCGTTTACAATCCTTGCCGCTATTTTTGGCCCGACACCTGGTACCTTTTCCAGTGTGCCTTTCGGACAATCCAATATGGCTTTAACCGAACCAAGATAATCTAGAAGACGGCGATAGGTAATCGTTCCTATACCGCTTATCATATTTAAACGTAGTATACCTTCAAAATCATCCATGATTTGTCATGTTAAAAGTTACACTTAAGTTTACTACAAGTTATAGAATTTTAGAGATGCAATTTTCAGTGGTGAAAAGAATCGCAACTATTCGGTGAGAGCGTTCAGGATAGTCTGTTCACTTACACTGTCATCAATTATGACATTTCCGATCCTGGTAGGAAGAACGAATCTCAGTTTCCCGGCAATCGTCTTTTTGTCCTGATATAATTTACTGACAATATCATGAGGATCCAATTCAGTGTCTTTCAGGCTTAATCCTAATTTCAAGAACAGTGATTCCTGCCTTTTTATTACAGTTTCATCCGCAAGGTTCATTGCCCTGGCTATCTTGCTCACATATATCATCCCCATAGCTACTGCATCCCCATGTCTATATTTTTTGTATGATGTCAAAGCCTCCAATGCGTGACCGATTGTATGCCCATAGTTTAAAATAGCCCTGATACCCTGTTCCGTTTCATCTAGCTCTACGACATGTGCTTTGGTTTTGCACGAGTTGTATATAATTTCCTCTAAAGCATCAGGATCTAGTTCAAGTATTTTCGTAAGATGCTTATCAATATATTCAAAAAAAGCGGCCTCTTTAATCATACCATACTTCATTACCTCAACCATTCCTGCAGTAATTTCTGCCTTTGGCAGTGTCTGCAGAGTATCAGTATCAATAAATACAGCCTTTGGTTGATAGAAACATCCGATCATGTTCTTACCTCTCGGATGGTTTACGGCAACCTTACCGCCAATACTGCTATCGACCTGTGCCAGCAATGTAGTAGGAATCTGAACAAACGGTATGCCTCTCATAAATGTTGCAGCGACAAAACCAGCCAAATCACCCAGCACACCACCCCCTAATGCGACTATGAGTGATTTTCTATCCATCTCATGGTCGAACAGATACCCGTACAGCTCCTCCGCCTTTGCCAGGGTTTTCTGTTGTTCACCAAGAGCTAGTGAAACCAGCTTGACATCAAATTTACATTCAGATAGGCTATCGAGAACAATTTTTCCATAATGTGGCTCTACAATTTTGTCCGTTACAATAATAGCCTTCCGGGGAGTGACTACCTTTGATATGAGGGTGCCAATATGATTGAGAATACCCTTATCAATGGTTATATTGTAGCTGTCCTTACCGAGATCAACGAAGATTTCTTTCATAATGGTAACGTTGTAAATTATGTTGATTTTTTTGTCAAGTAAAAAGGCAAAAGACAGTCCTCACACTAAGGCGCAAAGAAAAACTATAATGTAGGAAATAAACAAAAGACAAAAATATTTTAACCGCTAAGGAAACCAGGAAATAAGCCTTTAACTTTAGTCACTTTGATCTTTAGGCACTTTAGATCACTTATTTTCTGCTTTAGTCACTTTAAACTTTAGATCACTTTAGGCACTTATTTTCAATGAAACCAAACCCTTTCACTACCTACAAACAGGCAGAAGAGTTCTTATTACAGACAATAGATTACGAGAAGCTTACACAGTACAAATATGACACCTCCACTTTTGATCTCAAGAGGATGGAGGAGATGATGTGCTCCGTAGGAAGCCCTCATACAAAGAGAAAGACTATCCATATAACAGGAACAAAAGGCAAGGGTTCCACTGCTATAATAGCCTCCTCTATCTTACGTAGGCTTGGCCTGAGAACCGGCCTATTCACCTCTCCACATCTCATATATCTGGGAGAGAGGATGAAAGTCGATGACAAAACGATTCCACAAAAAATCTTTGTGCAATTAATTAATATGCTCAAGCCGTACATCGACAGAATAACGCTTAAAAACCCAATACTAATGCCCACATTCTTTGAAATAGTCACAGCAATTGCATTTCTTTATTTCGAAAGAGAGAAAACTGATATTTCTGTCATAGAAGTAGGCATGGGAGGAAGGCTAGATTCTACAAATATTATCTTGCCTGAAGTCTCCGTCATAACGCCTGTAGGTTTTGACCATACAGAGAGGCTTGGGCAGACACTGGATAAGATTGCATTTGAGAAATCAGGAATAATCAAAGAAGGTGTTCCCGTTATTTCATCAATACAGGAACCTGACGCCCTTGCAGTAATTTCAAATAGATGTAAAGAGATGAAGTCACTTCTGTATCTTGTAGGAAAAGATATATTGATCTACAACAGTAAGGTTACGAAGAGAGACGGAATCTATGGAACTGAGTGTGGAATAGAAACATGGAGAAGCAACTATAACAATATCTTTTTACCCCTGGTAGGACAACATCAGGTTGAAAACTGTGCTGCGGCAATTGGTGCTCTGGAGATATTGTCTGAGGCTGGTGTAATACATGCTGATAAAGAATTGATTATAAACTCATTGGCAAAAATAAGCTGCCCGGCAAGAATTGAAGTAATATCAGAAGGACCGTTAATTATAGTCGATACGGCACACACAGTTGCTTCAATGAAGATATTGAGAGAGTCAATAAAGGATAATTTTTCTTTTAGAAAGTTAGTTTTAGTAATAGGTTTGTCATCGGACAAGGATATTGAAGGCGTTCTGAAGGAAATAGTGTGTATATCCAATGATTTGATTTTTACAAGGACAGGCAACCCTCGTGAGGCGGATCCTGAGCAAATGCTCGCTATAGCAAAGCGTTTTACTCAGAACAACCTAATGGTAATCGAAGACATTGATGACGCGCTGAAAGAAGCTAAAGAGATTGCAAACAAAGACGATCTGATCTGTATAACTGGGTCTTTCTTTCTGGCAGGCAAGGTAAAAAAGATACTTGATTAGCCACCGATTGAGAAATTCAAGAATTAAGGGATTAAAGAATTAACGAAAAACTATTGTCAATGCTCAATATTAATCCTTTGACCACCATAACTTTAGGCACTTTAAACTTTAACTCACGCCTCCAGTATCTCTATTGCCTTTTTCAGATTTGAAACCCAGAAGATTCCTATGGAAGTACCAGTACCATCACCGGGCGGAACGCTGCCATACGCATATTCAATATTTATCTTTGCTTTAGATAGCTGCCTTGTTATATCTGCCAGAGTCCCGGGTTTGTGTTTCATCTCCAGCGATAATACATCAGTTAAAATGACATTCAGCCCTGAAGTATTAAGTTCCTTTACTGCGTGCTCATAGTCATCAACTACCATTCGGAGAAGGCCAGAATCAATTGTGTCCAGGACTGACAATGCTAAAATGTTTATATTTTAACTGGCGAGATCAGAACATACATTTGAGAGTGCACCTGGTTTGTTTTCAAGAAGAAGTGTTAACTGTTTTACGATTGGCATTTAATTTTCCTCCTCATTGAGGTTCAAATTATTAATGTTGTTATGTGAAGTTTTGTAACTTACGGCAAGCCCCGCACCGACAGGCTTACCCTTCATCAACCAATTACCAGTTCCCTGTTTTTTTGCCCAGTCAAAATCTACAAAGGCGCTTCCATATGATTCAAAATACTTGTCAGACTCTATACCTTTATACTTGGCAAAAATTATTGCATCAGCGCCCACCTTAACAGCTTGATCCCTCATGAGCTTATTTATCGTCTTCTCCGTTAATGTATCATTTCCAAAAACAAAGGCCACTCCAATTCTCTCGTAGACCAGATCAGAGTCTCCAGATGATATCGGAATCACAACGCTCTCACTCTTAGGCAGATGCTCGTTATTAGATATCCTGGCAAAATTCGTACTCGTACAACCAACAGAAGGCAATACAAGTAAAAAAAGTATCAGCACATATTTATGAATTTTCATTCACTACCCGGCCTTATCTATAGCTTTCTGTCTGTAAACAATCACAAATTATTTTATTCTTGAGAAGTCAACCTCATACGTCTCATCCCCAAAATCCTTTAATATCATAATTGTCGTCATCTTCTCCAAATCGAGTTTTGAATACGGAAAGCTTACGGAATAGAATGCGGCATGGCCATTTGCACCCTTTTTGGATAAATCAGGTCTCAACATCCTTACTGATTCTATTATCCTGCCACCCTGGCTCAATTTGATTTTGAAAACATCTTCACCGCCTCTATAACTGATTGTTAACACATCTGACCCCATCATTGCATGCACATCTTCTTCTTTAAAGGTTTTTCTTGCCTTTCTCTTCATCGCCGCCATTACCGCAAGATCAACCAGTTTAGTCTTTATCAGGCCGCCACCATAATTTGGCCAGTTACCAAAAATTGCAGATTTTACAAGATCTGTCTCGAATATTTTCTTACCCGGATTTTTTTCACCAAGCTTAATTGTATCTTCAATCCGCTCTTTAATAGGATTTAATTCAATACCATGAGAGACACCGGAAAATGCAACACATATAATCAAAACAAGTAAGAACACGGAACAACCTATACTCTTCTTCATCCTTCCTTAAACCCTCCTTTCAAAAACGGTTTTCAGCTAAGAAATCAGTAGATTTTTTAGTACATTAAAGTATTAGGAAGTGTATCACTTTGACAATATACTGTCAACATTTGATGTCAGAATATGTACCGTTATGTATGTACAACACTACATCCAACTTGACATCTTATTGCAAATAAAATAGAATTTTATTATATAAATTGAAGAGGTGATAATTTGATCACAAGAAGAAGATTTTTAAAGACAGGTATAGTCGGGACTTGTGCATTTTGCACAGGTTACACGCCATTCGTATCTGCATCCAATGTTTCTGATTCGTATGAAGAAGAATTTCCTGTAAAGGAAGCGATGTACTATAAGAAGCTTCCGGAGGCTCGTGTAGAGTGCGAACTATGCCCCAGAGGTTGTAAAGTTGCAGATCTTGAAAGAGGTTATTGCGGAGTAAGGGAAAACCGTGATGGGAAATACTATACGCTGGTCCATTCCCGCGTATGCTCTCTAAACGCTGACCCCATTGAAAAGAAGCCCCTATTCCACTATTTACCCGGTACAAAAGCATATTCGATAGCAACGGCAGGATGTAATATAGAATGCAAATTTTGCCAGAATTGGCAGATATCACAATTTCGTCCGGAGCAGATAGACAGTATTAAGATCACACCCGAAGAAGTAGTAAGATTCTCGCAGGAGCGAAAGTGCCAGACTATAGCGTTCACATATTCCGAACCCGTAGTTTTCTATGAATATATGTATGATGTTGCAAGACATGCGAAACAGGAAGGTGTCGGAAGTGTCATGATTTCCAACGGATACATAAAGAAAGAACCTTTAGTTAAATTATGCAGCGAACTAAGCGCTGTCAAAATAGATTTCAAGGCATTTACAGAAAAGTTTTATAAAGAGACCTGTAGTGGTGAGTTAAAACCGGTACTTGAAACCCTTATAACATTAAAAGAGACTGGCATATGGTTCGAAGTTGTCATGCTCATGGTACCAACACTGAATGACAGCGAAAATGAGCTCAGGGATATGTGCAAATGGATAAACGAAAACCTTGGACCTGATGTACCCATCCACTTCACACGTTTTCACCCTACGTACAAGATTAAAAACCTCCCACCCACACCCATAAAGACATTGGAGATGGCTAGAAACATTGCACTGGATGCAGGCTTGAACTTTCCCTATACGGGTAATGTGCCTGGCCATCACGGGGAGAGCACATACTGTCCCGGCTGTAAAAAGGCAGTCATAAAAAGAGTGGGATTTACAATCCTTGAGAATACCCTGAAGGGAAATGAGTGTGGAAACTGTAATCATCCAATACCAGGTGTATGGCATTAGAGAAGGCACATAAAATGCCAAAGAGCGAAACGCGTTACGAGTTGCGGGTTACGAATGACGACTGACCAATGACCATTGACTACTAACTAACTTTAGTCACTTTAAACTTTAGATCACTTTAGGCACTTAGTTTATTTAGCTCACTTTAAACTTCTTTCTACATATTGCCATGATTGTATTTCTTATAAAACTTGCGAAAAACATCTTTGGTGTATTCCTGAATATCCTGCCTATTCTGGTAGTTGTTACATCCTTTCAGTTATTTGTTATTAAGCAACCATTTCCGGACCTTGCTGCCACTATTTCAGGTATGGTTTTTGTTTTAGTCGGACTGTTCCTCTTTATACAAGGCCTTGAGATTGGTCTGTTTCCACTCGGAGAGAAAATGGCTTTTCAATTCTCTGCCAAGGGGAATATCTGGTGGCTGCTCCTTTTTGGATTTACAATTGGATTTGCCACTACAATTGCAGAACCTGCCTTGATTGCCGTTGCCAGGAAGGCAGGCGAAATAGCAGCCGAGGCAAATGCCATTGAACGCACAAGTGAATCGATCGCAAACTACGCCTTCGGGCTTCGAATGACTGTTGCATTTTCAGTAGGATTAGCAATTGCCATAGGAGTCTTCCGTATTGTCAAAGGCTGGTCAATCCAATGGTTTATTATCATAGGTTATATCTGTATCTCCATCATGACGGCCTTCGCACCTGATGAGATTGTAGGAATAGCATATGATTCCGGAGGAGTTACGACATCAACAATTACCGTACCTTTAGTCGCCGCACTTGGAGTGGGCCTGGCTTCCTGTATAAGAGGGAGAAGTCCCATAGTCGATGGTTTCGGGCTGATTGCCTTTGCAAGCCTAACCCCTATGATCTTTGTAATGCTATACGGATTTATAATTTATTGATTATTTTAAAGACAGATTGTTATTGCGGCAAAAACAATCCTTCGACTCCGCTCAGGATGACGTCGTACTAAGTATTCAAGAAAACGTCACACTGAGCGGAGTCGAAGTGTCATTAACATTAAAATTCCTATATTTATCTATAACAACAGAAACAAATGGAACTATTATACCACTCAGCAAAAGTCTTGCTTGGCACTCTTAAGGATGTGTCCCCAATTATCGGTGTGATCCTCTTTTTCCAACTGGTTGTTATCAGAAAAAAGATTGATAATCCGGGACGCCTGGCATATGGGTTTTGCCTGGTAATTATTGGTTTAGCCATATTTATGATTGGACTTGAGGAGGGCCTTTTCCCTCTCGGTGAAGCGATGTCCAATCAACTGACCAATCTCTTTTTTCTGGCAAAGGGAAACTCCGCCATACTTAGAGAGATTGACGCTACAGGATCTGTTCATCCGTCACTCTATTTCTGGACGTATATATTCGCATTCTGTATCGGTTTCTCTACTACAATAGCGGAGCCTGCTCTGATAGCAGTAGCCATCAAAGCCAAGGAAGTTTCAACTGGGGCCATTTCACCATGGGGACTTCGTCTGGCAGTAGCGCTTGGGGTGGCAATTGGCATCTCACTCGGGTGCTATAGAATTATTACCGGCTCCCCACTGCATTGGTATATTGTCGCAGGATACATGGCTGTGGTTTGCCTGACATTCTTTGCCCCCAAGATGATTATTCCACTGGCTTATGATTCCGGAGGAGTTACTACTTCTACCGTTACAGTGCCTCTGGTTGCCGCACTTGGGATTGGTCTGGCATCTAACGTACCCGGTCGTTCTGTTATTGTTGACGCCTTTGGACTAATAGCCTTTGCCTCTCTATTCCCGATTATAAGTGTACTCGGTTATGGCATAATTTCAGAACAGATCGCAAACAAGGGTAGGAGAAAAAGTTTGAGGAAGGCCTGAAAATCTTAATTTTAGTAGCCGCAACCTTGAGGTTTCGTAACTTGCGAGGACACATCAAATTGTGAGAAACGTCTGCCTGGGAGTACGGCTACATTTACATTTTATTTTAATTGGAGGAAACGTATATGCGGTTTAAAGTTATAATTGCAATGGTGGAACAGGAACGTCAGGATGAGGTTATTTCTTCAGCAAAAGAAGCTGGCGCAACAGGTGTTACCATACTTAATGCCAGAGGAGAAGGCATCCGTGAACAGAAGACTTTTTTTGGTTTACAAATGGACATGCAGCGTGAGGTCCTCCTGTTCATTGTAGAGGACTTCCATGCCAACTCTATCATGGACGCTATTTATGAAGCTGGCAATTTTAAAAAAGGACGTGGTATGGCATTCTCATGGACAGTTGACAGGGTCATCGGAACGGAGAGCCAGATGGAGGCCCTCGAAAAAGCAGCTCAGGAAAAATATATTTAACACTGAAATATCAAGGAGAAAAGAATGGTAGAACGAGTTAGAGATGTTATGTATTCGTATGTAGTAAACATTCATGGAATTACCAAAGTATCTGATGCTCTGAACACCATGAAGGAGGAGAACATTCAGACAGTCCTGGTAAGACCACGTAATGATGAGGATGTGTATGGTATGATTTCACTTAGAGACATAGCCACAAAGGTTATTGCGGCAGGAAAACGTTTAGAGGATGTCCATGCCTATGAGATAATGGCAAAACCGGTTTTAATGGTTGATGCAAACATGCCGGTCAATTATGCAGCGCGCTTTCTTACAAACTTCAACGTATCATGGGCGCCGGTTATGGAAAATGGCGAATTAGTTGGAATGGTATCCCTGATGGGAATGGTCTGGAAAGGGAGGGAGTTGTAAATATTAGAGCATGGTGGGCAATGCCCACCCTGCAACTGAACCGAAACGTTTCGGTTCAATCAACATGATTGAACAAGCATGCGGTTGTAACCAATCAGTTGATTCGTAGCCAATATGTAACTAATACCTTCAGGTTTGAGGTGCTTATGATTACCTCTTCTGATAGTAGAGGTAAAGAAAAAACGACAAACTCATCAGATTTAGCACGGCTATTATTACACACGATCCGGATATTCCGAATAGTGGGACAAAAAGTACACCCGTAAGTAATGCACCAATAAATGCACCTGCGTGGTCTGCACTGTCTATCGTCCCCGCAGCTGTCCCTAACTCCTCTTTCCGCACAAGATACAACTTGCCTGCAATAGGAAATTCCAGACCAACAAGAACACCTGTTATAACCACCAGTATCATAAACAGATATTCAGAATCAAAGAACAGAGAAGAGAGCTGATTTAAGACAAAAGGCATGATGCAGGCGTATACAACGATAATGGATTCTATTACTATGAATATCTTTATCCAATCCATCTCCTTCTGCCTGCCGATCTCTTCATGATCCTGCCGTGATTTAGCACCTCTCTTAAATATTGCTAAAGGATTTAATTTATTCAGAACATTCCCGGATCTGCTTTGCAATATCAACCGGTTACTAATCCCACCCCCCAGAGCAATGCCAAACATAAAAACCGCAATAATGAGCCCAATATTTTCATACACATATCCATATATATTTTGAAATGCAAATATCAGGATAATTTCTAACGCCATTCCGGCAAAGCCGGTTGTCGCAATAGCCGCTATACTGTTGAATCGTTGTTGTACATCCGGACTACATCTAAAAATAGTAACGTACGCAAACCTGCAGACAAGCAAGATGAAAACAGGAAGCAGAAAAGTTTTTACATGACTGTCCTTAAGCCATTGAAGCATGCCTGCCAATTTACTGCCGGTAAGTTTGTCCCACAACATGAGATTAAAAAAGTAGGTAACAGGTTTTGCATCGGTGTTCACCCTGAGTCCTTTTTTACTCTCTATCTCGTCTGCAACAAACTTAACCCTCTCCGGCGGTAAAAGAGTATTAAATACATGCTTAGAGAAAAAATCAGATCTAATACCACGTTCGACATAGCGCTTCGTTAATGTACGGATATCAAAAGTTGCAGTGTCAGATGAATTACTCGCAAAATAATAATTCGTCTGCCCCGGAGAAATGATTACATGTGGAAATACGCTGTGCAGAGTCTGATAGAGAGAACCTGTATAATTACCCACTTCTTCTCCCAGATAATTGACTGCAGACGTTATCTCTATTCCAAGGACACCATTGTCCGTAAGAATATCATTCCCCTCCTTAAAAAATTGTGCAGTATAAAATCTGTTAAGAAATGCCGTAGAAGGGTCCGGGATATTTACAAATATCAGGTCATATTTTTTTTTGTTCTTTGCTTTCTTAACATAATACCTCCCGTCTGCATGAAATATCTTTACCCTCTTATCCGACAATGCCTCTTTCTCTTCAAGTGGCAAATACTTCATTATTGATTCTGTCAATGCAGGATCCAACTCAATATAATCTAATTCAGCAACCGGGTGCTTTAACATCTCCCTGATTAAACCGCCTATTCCTCCACCTATCAGCAATACTCTCTTTGGATCGGGATGTTGAGTCATTATCAGATGAGCTATTTGAGAGTTTGCATAATCATCAGGAAAAGCAAAATTATACTGACCATTTCCGAACACACTGTATTGTCCATCTCTCACGCCAACTACGATATTCTCATATCGCGAATCAATTGATTCCAGGAGTTTTATATTCGGATTGGAAGAACTCCATCTTATGTTGATAAAATAGTTATCTACTCTATTGACTACACCCGATACCAGGAAAATAAAAGTAACAAAAAAGAGTAATAACCATACGAACGACTTTCTCTTCTTAGAAAATCTTCTATCAGAAAGCTGAAGCATCAGATAAATATTCAAAAACATAGTACAGTTAAGAATCAGCATTATCGCAAATGGCTGAAATCTCGCGATGAGCACGAAGGTAAATAACAGACCACCAATAAGACTACCAATCGATTCCAGAATATATACAAAACCAATATCGGCAGCTGAATCACGCGTAAATCCCTTGATTACGTTACAACCAATTGGAAAAATAAACCCTATAGCAAAACTGAAAGGCGTAATAATACATAATGCAGAAAATAGCAATGACAACATCGGAATGTATTGCCCTGCCGGTACATTGAGGATAATCCTTAATACCCTGATTGAAACTATTTCGAGTGGAAGAATTGCACACATCAGCACCAACATAATAATAAAGGCAGACAGATGGTTCTTAAATCTGCCTGCAATCCTGCCTCCTGTCGCCGCACCAGATGCGACACCAAAGAGCCAGGTACCCAGTATTATTCCAATGCATAGTTCACTTCCAAAGAAAACTACCAGAAATTCCCGGATTATCAGCACCTGAGCAATCGTTGCATAACATCCGACAAATACCATCGAAAACAAAATGAACAACCATGCCCTGTTTTCACCTATCATATTTTTCTCCGTACTTCATTATTAATATAATGGATGTTTCAATCGCTTTGCTTACTCAGAATACCAGAGGAGCAGTCATATTTTATATGCAAATAACATTATTTAAAATTACAAAAAACAATATGACAATTAATTATAAAAACCTTGTCAATCGCAACTTACGATTACCACGAATACTTTTTCTCTTTAAAATCATTTATTTATAAAAAAATACTAATCTTTTTGTCACTTTCACCGACAATAAGTATTTACAGATAGATTGATATTACAGGTTATAACTTTATTAAAAGAAAACAGCATTATGTCTTCTGGAGAATCTAAAGGTTTTGTTCTCGTAATTGATGATTACGAACATATTCGTTCTACCTTTTCAAGCTATCTGGAAAACTTTGGATTCCAGGTAAAGGTGGCCAGGATGGTTCTGAAGCAAAGACACTGGTAGACCAGAACATATTTGACATAGCAATCCTCGATGTTTGCCTGCCTGACTATAATGGTATGGAACTCTTAAAGGAATTAAAAAATGTACAACCAACTTTAGAAATCATCGTTTGTACCGGCCATGCCGATGACTACGACTTTTTTGGGGCAATTAAGTCTGGTGCCACAGATTGGATATCTAAGCCATGTAGACTTCAGGAACTGCACGCAAAAGTAGAACGTGTCAGAAGAGAGCAAAAAATTCTGCGTGAATTGTCAAAGAAAAATAATGAGTTGGTACAAATCAAGACAGAAACAGAACATGTCCTTAAGGGCATGAGGTCAATGATCCAGGACCAGGATGGATGTGTCATTCCAAAACGTACAAAAATAAGATCTGATTTTCCGTAAATCATTGGAGATTCCGATAAGATTGAAAGCGTTCTTGAACTCGTACGCCTGGTGTCAAAGACAAAATCTTCAGTCCTTATTACCGGAGAGAGTGGAACAGGAAAGGAACTCATTGCAAGGCCGATTCATCAACTGAGTAGTAGGAACGGAGAGCCAGATGGAGGCCCTCGAAAAAGCAGCTCAGGAAAAATATATTTAACACTGAAATATCAAGGAGAGAAGAATGGTAGAACGGGTTAGAGATGTTATGTATTCGTATGTAATAAATATTCATGGAATTACCAAAGTATCTGATGCCTTGAACATCATGAAGGATGAAAATATTCAGACTGTCCTGGTAAGGCCACGTAATGATGAGGATGTGTATGGGCTGATTACACTGAGAGACATCGCTACAAAGATTATTGCGGCAGGAAAACGGTTAGAGGATGTCCATGCCTATGAGATAATGGCAAAATCGGTTTTAATGGTTGATGCAAACATGCCGGTTAATTATGCAGCACGCTTTCTTACAAACTTCAACGTATCATGGGCGCCGGTTATGGAAAATGGAGAATTAGTTGGAATGGTATCCCTGATGGGAATGGTCTGGAAAGGGAGGGAGTTGTAAATATTAGAGTATGGTGGGCAATCAGGCTGGGTCAAATAAAATGCTAAAGGAGTGACGACAGAGGTTTAACATTGAAATCCATGTATAATCAAGTCTAAGCTCAACATCACAAATGCCCTGAAAAGGCAAAAGGATAAAACCTGGGTTTTAAACCCGGGAAAATAGATCAGAAAGAATATGTGCCCTGAAGGGGCACGAGAATCTCATCAGGTTAGGCCTTAGGCGAATACAACTCCTCGCAAAAATCATGAAATATCACGAAAGTATTTTTTTGTCTCTTTTCGCGTGTCTCGTGGGCTTCCTTCAAATTCGACGGTACATCAAGTTATCTATTGACTTTCACACAGTTTACTGATAATATACTCGACCACTGAGAATACAACACCCATTGCGAACGGCTACCGTTCCTTTCAGTAAATCACCTTTAATATTTACCGGATATCAATTTATTCACAATAGATACTTTCTTTTGTCTATTTCATTTTTCCAGGTATAATGTTTACTCGCTTATTAGTTTCTAATTGTTATTAAGTTTTATGAACCTGACGCCATTCGGGCGTACTTCCTTTATATTAGCGGAGAGGCGATAATGATCAAATGTAGATGGTCTTATTTGATGTTCCTTGTCTTCCTTATACCAGTCATGTACGGATGCAGCAGTACACATGTGTCCACATTACCAACATATAGTCCTCGAAAATCACAACCGGTTGTTGTTCCATATGGCATCAGAAAAGAATTAAATCAATTTAAAATCAGACCATGGAAGTATATTGTCATCCATCATAGCGCTTCTGATTTTGGTGATGCGGCTTCAATAGGCAAATATCATAAAGAAGTGAGGGGTTGGGTTAACGGCCTGGGTTATGATTTTCTCATTGGGAATGGAAACGGCTCTAGAGATGGCCAGATTGAGGTTGGAAACAGATGGAACAAGCAGATAGATGGTGCTCACGCCGGCAATCCTGAATACAACAAACATGGCATAGGGATATGTTTGGTTGGTAATTTTGATACTAATCGACCTACAAACAAGCAGATTGCATCTCTTTTGCATTTAATAAATTATTTGCAGAAACGCTGTAACATTAATAAAGACAATGTCATAATGCATAAGACCTTTCGAAAAACGGTCTGTCCCGGTAAGCATTTCCCTTATGATAAATTGCTGGCCCGGTTAAAATAGAACGGTTATAAAAGCTTTCACTTCGGACTCCGTAAGAAAAAAGCGGCAATGATACCTATAAGAGATAGAAATCCTTCTGGTACTTTTCCTTTTATTACAATAGGGATCATCAGTGTAAATGTCCTCATCTTTCTGTATGAACTTTCCCTTGGTTCAGATTTAGTCGTTTTTATAAATCAATATGGTGTTGTGCCGATAAAGGTAACACACCACTTTCAATCTTCTGGTTTAACATCAATAGAGACGTTCTTCCCCTTCATATCCTCAACCTTCTTACACGGAGGATTTATTCACCTCATTGGCAACATGTGGTTTCTCTGGATATTTGGTGATAATATTGAGGACAGACTGGGACACTTTAAATACCTTATCTTTTATATTCTCTGCGGAGCCATCGCTTCATCTGCACACGTCTTTTTCAACAGCCAGTCAGAAATACCGTGTGTCGGTGCCAGCGGGGCAATTGCTGCAATACTTGGGGCATATATGGTAACCTTCCCCCGTGCACGGGTTACCACGGTTATACCCATATTCTTTTTCATACAAATTATAGAACTTCCGGCCGTAGTAGTTATCGGTTTCTGGATTTTGATTCAATTCTTCAGCGGTGCAATATCATTAACATCATCTACATCCGATGGTGGCGGTATAGCGTGGTGGGCACATGTAGGAGGCTTTGTGTCAGGCATAATACTATTTTACATCATACGCGTACTCTTCGTGAGAAAACCTATGAAACGAAGATATCGGTAGTAGAAAGAATGAAAGAGACCTAGTATCGGGGAAAATAGTTCACCGCAAAGCATACAAAATGATTAATTTTTTTAACGCAGAGGACGCAAAAAGCGCAAAACCCTAAAAGATCAACATCATAAATGCCCTGGAGGGGCCCAAACTTCATAAATTAAATCTGATTGCCATGATTGCCAATTTATCGCGCTTGATCTCCTTTGTGCTCTTTTACGACAAATAATGACTCTATTTATCACTTCTATCATTGGATCACTCCGCTATTTTTTCTTCATCATAATGAGATATTTCTCCGAAACTTATCCCTTCTCTCCAGAGAAACAGTAATCCTGTTACAGTAATGGGGACGAAATTTATCGCCCACAGTAATATTGCAAAACTCTGAGCAGATGATAAACCGATACCAAACACATCTAAAGATTTCTGTGTAGCGATATGAAAAACGCCTATGAAACCAGGCGCCTGTGGTAATGCAACTGCAAGGGCTATACAAACGGTAACAAAACAAGATCCGGCAAAAGACAACCCCATGTCAAAAGAATAACTCAATACATATATGGATGCTGCATTGAGCAGCCAAATCACTATGGATAACACCCCTACCCATAGCAACTTTGTCTTATGGTCAAATACCTGAAGGCCAGAGATAAATGAATGAAGCATATTGACCAGTTTATCCCTCAAATGATGCGGAAATACGAAGAGAAGCTTCTCAAAAACGGCACCCGCCCTTTTAGGATACAACGATAACAGAAAAAGTATCGTTATTGCACATATTCCAAGAGATGCCATGATCGCAGACCATTTTTTCAATTGGTGTATTACCACTTGTGAATTTGCTTCATTATTTGATGATATAAAGCAGAAAAGCAGTGAGGCTATTATTATGATACCCAGAATATCGAATACCCTCTCTATCGCAATTGTAGCAAGTGATGTTGATACTTTTATTTTCTCTTTCCTTGCTATCATAACAGGTCTTATAACTTCACCAATCCTTGCCGGTAATACATTATTCGCCATAAAGCCAATCATGCACGCAGAAAACAGGTTTAATACCGGCACTTTCTTTATCGGTGACAGTAATACCTCCCACCTAACCGCCCTGAAGTAGTGGGCAATAAAGATGATTATAACCGTAGGGAAGATGTAAATATATTTAGCCTCACTGAAGGCCACGCTCAGACCGGACCATTCAATCTTTCTTACAAAGAGCCACGAGCAGACAATACTTACCATGATTCCCGCTATAAACAGTATCTTTTTTTTGTTTAATTTCATTACAAAACTATCCCTCACACAAATTACAAATGAAAGTTGATGATTTCTAATTTTTCCTCAACTTTAGACACTTTAGAGACACCAAACCTTCTTTTAACTATACCACACTATTTTCTGTATGAAAAGCTAAAGAATCTCCATCTGCATCCACAACTATCTCGTTAGCATTCTGAAATTTACCCTGCAGAATCTCTAATGAAAGGGGATTTTCAATGCGTTGCTGAATTGTACGTTTTAAAGGTCTCGCACCATAGAAAACATCATATCCCTCCTCTACCAGACATTTCTTTGCAGATTCTGTCACTGACAACTTCAGGTTATGTTGACTCAATCTCTTTTTAAGCTCAGCTAGCTGTATTTCGACAATATCTCCAATTTGTTCTTTTGTCAAGCTACCGAAGATTATAGTTTCATCAATACGGTTTAAGAATTCCGGTCTGAACTCATCTTTCAACGTTTTACTGATATTTTTATCTAACTCTTCCCTGTTTCCATGACCAATAAAATCCTGTATATATTGACTTCCAATATTCGAAGTCATCGCAATAATTGTATTTCTGAAGTCAACTGTCTTTCCATGTCCATCGGTCAATCTTCCGTCATCAAATACCTGGAGTAAAACATTAAATATGTCTTTGTGTGCCTTCTCAATTTCATCGAACAGGATTACTGAATAAGGCCTTCGTCTTATTGCCTCTGTCAATCTCCCCCCCTCTTCATAACCCACATATCCGGGAGGGGCACCTATAAGCCTTGCGACAGAATGCCGCTCCATGAATTCAGACATATCGATCCTGACCATCGCACTATCGTCATCAAAGAGAAAAGAGGCCAATGCCTTGCAGAGTTCAGTCTTACCCACACCAGTCGGCCCAAGAAACAGGAAGGTCCCTATCGGACGATTTGGGTCCTGCAGGCCGGCACGCGCACGTCTAACAGCATTTGAAACAGCTTCTATTGCTTCACCCTGCCCAACAACCCTTTCTTTCAGGCGTTCTTCCATCTTGATAAGCTTCTCTTTTTCACCCTCCATCATCCTTGATATGGGAATTCCGGTCCATTTAGCTACTACTTCGGCAATATCATCAGTATCAACTTCTTCCTTGAGCAGACATTTGTCCTTTTGGATATCCTTTAATTTTTCATGCAGTTTTTTAAGATCATTATCATAATCTCTCAGCAAGCTATATCTTATTTCCGCGACTTTTTCCAGATCACCATTCCTTTCAGCTGTCTGCTCGTCTACCTTTGCCTGATCAATTTTTGCATTCAGATCCTGAATCTCTTTTATTACTTTTTTCTCATTTTCCCAATGCAGCCTTAGTGCGTTGCCATCTTCTTTCAGCTCTGATAGCTGGCGCTCCAGTTTCTCAACCCTCTTCTTCGAATCCTCATCCGTCTCCTTTTTTAGAGCTTTTTTCTCTATTTCCAGTTGAGTTATCTTCCGTTCTACTTCATCCAGTTCGGTAGGCATGCTGTCTATTTCCATCCTCAACTTTGAAGCGGCTTCGTCTATCAGGTCGATAGCCTTATCAGGCAAAAACCTCTCGGAAATATATCTATGTGACAGTGTTGCTGCGGCAACCAGTGCAGAATCCTTAATCCGCACACCATGATGAAGGTCGTAACGCTCCTTCAAACCACGGAGAATAGCGACAGTATCGTCAACAGATGGCTCACCTATATATACCGGCTGAAACCTTCTTTCCAATGCGGAATCTTTCTCAATATATTTCCTGTATTCATCTAAAGTCGTTGCGCCTATACAACGAAGTTCACCACGCGCCAGTGCAGGCTTCAGAAGATTTGATGCATCTACCGCCCCCTCTGCAGCTCCTGCCCCTACAACCGTATGCAATTCATCAATAAAGAGGATTGATTGCCCTTCAGAAGCATCAATATCTTTTAATACTGCCTTTAAACGATCCTCAAACTCTCCCCTGAATTTCGCCCCGGCAATCAGCGCTCCCATATCCAGGGACCTTACTCTTTTGTTTTTCAACCCTTCCGGGACATCACCATCAACAATCCTGAGTGCGAGCCCCTCTGCAATAGCTGTCTTACCCACACCCGGTTCTCCAATTAACACAGGATTGTTTTTAGTCCTGCGTGATAATACCTGGATTACCCGTCTTATTTCATCATCACGCCCGATAACCGGGTCTAATTTGCCCTTAGACGCTAACTCTACCAGGTCTTTACAGTAACGTTCTAATGCCTGATATTTCTCCTCAGGATTCTGATCAGTAATTCTCTGACTCCCCCTGATATCCTTCAGTGCCGCAAATATATCAGTGCTGTTAACGCCGGCTTCAAACAGTATTTTTCCGGCAGCATTCTGTTTGTTATCTGTCAGACATATTAGAAGATGTTCTGTGCTTACATATTCATCTTTCAATCTACCGGCTTCAGCAGTGGCCTTGTTTAAAATATCTTTCAATTCATTACCGATATATTGTCCCTGTACGCCACTCACTTGTGGTAATAATTGAACGGCTTTATCTGTTTTGGCAAGGACTTCATCACTATTCACCCCCAGTTTTTTCATAATAGGGACAACTACTCCCTGTTGCTGCTGAAGCAGGCTAACAAGAAGATGTAAAGGTTCTACTTGCTGGTGTCCTTTTGAACCTGCAAACTGTTGAGATTCCTGTATTGCATCCTGTGCCTTTATGGTAAATTTATCCAATCTCATTTTGTAAACCTCCAACGATTAAAACAAAAAAAGCCGGGATAAACCCGGCTTTTTTCTTACTATTAATACTCTCTTTTTCCCACATCTAGTGGAATAGAATCACCGAATCTTATTCCTTGACCTCGTAATCAGCATCAATTACATCGTCACCTTCTTTACCTTTTTTAGAATCTTTTCCGTCTGAAGATTCTTCTTCGCCAGAAGGTTCTTCGGATGACGCGTCAGCACCAGCAGCTGCCTGCTGCTCCTTGGCTGTTGCTTCATACATAGCCTGAGACAATTTATGAGAAGACTCCTGAAGCTCTTCTATGGCCTTCTTAATTTCCTCAACATTCTTCTCTTCTTTTACTTTTTTCAGTTTTTCCAATCCCTGATTTATGTTGTTCTTGTCTGCCTCATCAACCTTATCGCCATGTTCTTTCAGGGTGTTTTCAGTCGAATAAATTACCTGATCAGCCTGGTTAAGTACATCTATGACTTCCCTGTTCTTTTTATCTTCTTCAGCATGCAGTTCTGCTTCCTTCTGCATTTTCTTTACTTCTTCGTCAGATAATCCGGAAGATGATTTTATCTGAATAGATTGCTCTTTACCTGTACCAAGGTCTTTAGCTGACACATGTAGAATACCATTTGCATCAATATCAAAAGAGACCTCAACTTGCGGAACACCTCTTGGTGCTGATGGAATTCCGGTTAATTGGAAACGACCGAGTGTACGATTATCAGTAGCCATTGAACGTTCACCCTGTATTACGTGTATATCTACTGCCGTCTGATTATCCGCTGCAGTCGAAAATATTTCCTTTTTGTTAGTAGGTATAGTAGTATTACGCGGAATGAGAACAGTACAAACACTACCTAATGTCTCAATACCTAATGAAAGCGGAGTAACATCTAACAGCAAGACATCGTGAACTTCGCCCGCAAGAACTGCTCCCTGTATTGCGGCACCGAGTGCAACAACTTCGTCAGGATTTACACTTTTATTCGGTTCTTTTTTGAAGACTTCATTTACCAGCTTTTGAACAATAGGGGACCTTGTTGTTCCACCAACAATTATCACCTCATCTATATCGCCAGGGCTGACCTTCGCATCTTTCATTGCCATTTCACAAGGTTTACGGCACTTTTCAACAAGCCCACCTATCAGTTGTTCAAACTTTGCCCTTGTCAAACTCATGGTCAAATGTTTTGGCCCAGCCTGGTCTGCTGTTATAAATGGCAGATTGATCTCTGCGGTTGTTGACGTTGAAAGTTCACACTTAGCCTTCTCAGCCGCTTCTCGAAGCCTCTGCAAAGCCATGTGATCCTGTCGGAGTTCAATGCCCTGCTCTTTTTTAAATTCGTCAGCAATATAATTCAATAGCAACTGATCAATATCGTCTCCACCCAGGTGTGTATTACCATTTGTAGAAAGAACCTCAAAAACGCCTTCACCAACTTCCAGGATTGAGACATCAAAGGTACCGCCACCAAGGTCAAAAACCGCTATTTTTTCATTTTTCTTTTTATCAATGCCGTA
>CAXMPV010000003.1:0-23135 GCA_964195175.1 uncultured Thermodesulfobacteriota bacterium
CGGTCATCATCAGTGGCCAGCCATACAACATCTGCTTTCTTTGCCGACTTTTTAAGGTCCTTTATAACGTCTTTTTTTTCTTTAGGGATTTCATATGTGGGCTGAAAACCGTTTTTTATGTCAATAGCGTTATTAGTCTTGGGAAGGTCCCGGACGTGACCGAAACATGACTTTACCGTAAAGTCTTTCCCCAGGTAACCTTCAATTGTTTTTGCTTTTGCCGGTGACTCTACTATTACAAGGTTTTTTTCCATAGAATAATCTTAATTAACTTTTTTTGAAGGCTCAAAATGAAAACACATCTTATTACTAAGGTTCAAAATTAAAACAAAGGTGTTTGCGAGTGTCAAGGGTTTTCCCGTTAAAAACTTTTTGTGCGTTTTCAGTATCTATTGAGCCTGATTATAAATTTTTACAAAAAGCAGTTGATAGTTACAGCGTTGCTTTATATAATCAAAATTTCGAATTTATTCAAAATTTCAGAAAGTCAGGATTGTTTTATTAAGAAATTTTCCGCACTTAGCTTAATATATGTGTGTGTAGAAACTGTAAAATGAGAGGTATTTAATGGCAGCAACAAGTTGGTTTAGAAGAAATCAGAAAAAGCTCCTGGGTATGCTTGTCGTATTTTTGATGGTAATATGGGGAATTGGTCCTGCGGCTGAATATATAATTCCGAAGCCTGGTGTCGGGGAAATCCTCGGCCGTAAAATCACGCAAGACCAATTTAGTGATACCGCCACCAGATGGTCACGGATTTTTTTCAGAGATTCCAAAGAGCCTGTAGCCCAACAGGTATGGAGACAGATGGCACTCTTTGGTCAGGCGGAGAACATGGGAATCGTTATTACTAAAGATGAACTTGCACAAGAGATACGTAATTTTTTTCCTGTTGATCCGCGTATCTTTGAAGACAAGGAAGGCTTCAGACGTATGCTTGGAAATGTATTCCATCTGACAGAGCCGCAATTTGAGAAAACGATAAAAGAATATCTTTTAGCACGTAAGCTTCAATACCTTTTAAAAAGCTCTGTGAAGGTTACCGAAGACGAAGCGTTCCAACGATATATAAAAGAAAACGAACAGGTAAAGATCAAATACACGGCCCTTAAGGCCAGGGATTTTATCAGTCGAGTTGAAATCAAAGAAGACGAAATTAAATCTTTTTACGACAAATATAGTGAAAATTATCCAAATTCCGAAGAGGGGATATGGGGCTATAAAGAGCCGGAAAAAGTTAAAGTAGAATATATAATTGCAAGGTCTGATGAAATAGAGAAGCAGATCAATATCACTGATGAAAAAATGCAGGAATATTACGAAGAGAAAAAGGACCTTATGTTTAAAGTAGAAGATGTGGCAAAACCTGAAGGTGAAAATCCGGATGAAACATCTGTATCAGAATTTAAAACGTTTAATGAAGTGAAGGCACAAATTAAAAAAAACATACTTTTGAGAGAACGTGAAACAACAGTCAACAAATTGATTGCTGATGCGGATGATGAAATATATGAAAATATTGATAAAGAAGGCTTTATCAGCTTCGCCAAACTCGCTGAAAAATATAATCTTTCGCATGTTATACCAACGAATCAGCATAACGGGACAAACTATTTCACAAAGGATGAATTGAGGGAAGTGATTATTGATCTTCCTCAATTCCCCCAACGGGTTTTTGAAAGGGAAGTCAACGACCCTTCGACACCTATAGATTCGACGGGAGGCAAGCTTATTTTTCGGGTAATAGAAAAAATCGAATCGCATATACCTCCTTATGAAGAAGTGCATGATAAAGTCGCCGAAGATCTACGTTATGAAAAAGCATTTGAAGAGGCGGAAAAAGTTGCGGAAAAGTGTCTTGAAAAAATAAATCAAACATCCCTTAAAGAGGGTGTAAAGTTTATTAAAGATGACGCCGGTAAATTAGCAATAATAGAAACAAAATATGTCAGCAGACCGGGTATCATCAATAAAGATGATGATACAGAAATATTGGGATCTGATAGAGTTAAAATCACTGATACGGCTTTTGGTTTAAAAGTTGGAGAGTCAGCCATTGCAGTTGAAAATAGAGGCGAAAAAACATGTTACGTAGTAAAACTGGTAGAGAGAAAAAAAGTTGATCCAAAAAACTTTGATGAAAAAAGAGAGTTACTAATAGAACAATATCTTCTGGAAAAACAGTTTGTATTTTCAACTGAATGGGAATCCTGGATAGGCACAAAGACTCAATTAGGTAAGAGCAAAAGCTAAACACACACAAGAGGTTCCAAGTGGATACAATTTTTGGTATCAAGCAGATACAAAAAAAACTTAACTGCCCTGTTGTTACATTGGGAGTGTTTGACGGTGTTCATTCAGGGCATCAAGAGGTTATTCAAAAGACGATAAATCTGGCGAGCGAAAGGAATGGAGAATCTGTAATTTTAACATTTGATCGCCACCCTAAGAGCGTTCTTGCACAGACACGGCAGTCTTGTATTACGTCACTGGAACATAGATTAGTATTGTTTGAGCAACTTGGTGTTGATATATCAGTGGTATTAGAATTTGATAAAAAAATATCTGAAATCAGTGCCGAAGATTTTATAACTAAGATACTGTATGAATGGTTGGGCGCTAAAGTCATTGTACTCGGATTTAACTGCTCATTTGGTAAGGACAGAAGGGGTAACGCGTCAATGGTCCGTGATTATGCTGAAAAGTACGGATTTGAAGTAGTTACATGCGATCCTTTAGAATTCGAAGGCGAAATAACAAGTAGCACAACAATACGAAAGCACGTTATTCAAGGTAACTTACAGAAGGCAAGAGGGATGCTGGGCAGACGTGTTTCAGTATTTGGTACAGTTGTAAAAGGTTCCGGCCGTGGAAAAGGTTTAGGATTTCCCACTGCGAACCTTAACCTTCACCATGAGATAAAACCTCCTTCCGGAGTATATGCCACTAAGGTATTTATGGAAGGAAAGGAATATAACGCTATTACCAATATAGGAACTTGTCCTACATTTGAAGATAGCACACAGAACGATGAACCTGTAGTAGAAGTCCACATAATTGACTTTAATGAATCGATTTATGGAAAAGACCTGGAAGTTCAATTCCTTTACAAATTAAGAGAAGAAACCAGGTTTGAAAGTGCTGACGAATTAAAGTTGCAATTAGAACGAGACAAAATGAGATTTATAAACAGGGCATCAGAGAAGGTCTTAGCAGAGTAGGTGCAATTCACAAATTGCCTCTTCTTAATAAATATTCAGGGCAGATAGCTCAGTTGGTAGAGCACGGGATTGAAAATCCCGGTGTCGCCGGTTCGATTCCGGCTCTGCCCACCACATATTAGAAAACAGTAGTATTTCCCATTTAATTCCCCACAAACCCCTTTCTCTTCTTTGAAGCGGAAATACATGGGAGGATTGAATTATACATACAGTATCACGGTAAAAACCGCCTAGAAAGTAATAAAGCGGGAAAATTAAGAATTGTTTTAGCACTAAAAATGAGAAATAGTTTTAAAATTATCTGGATAGTAATTTTTATTATCTCTTTAAATCCATGCTATTTGCATGCACAAAAAGAGGAGAAACTTGATCCAGATATATTTTATCAAGATTTTGAAGAGTTTATAAGTATTATAAAAGAGATACAGGATAAATACGTTGACGAAGTCGGGCTGAGGGCATTACTTATGAATGCTTATAATGGAATGCTTGCCGGCCTGGATCCGCATAGCCAATTCATTGACTCAAAAAGCCTTGAAGAGCTAAGGATTGAAACAGAAGGTGAATTTGATGGTATTGGTATTGAAGTCGTTTTAAAGGATGGATTTTTAAGGGTGTTGACACCCATTGTTGATTCACCAGCCTTTCGTGCAGGGGTGTATATTGGAGATGTAATAATCAAGATCGATGGAAAATCAACAAAGAATATTTCGATTAGTGAGGCGATTGAAATGCTCCGCGGTAAAAATCATACAGAAGTTACAATAACGGTTATACATGAGGGAGAAAGCGAGTCAGTTGACATTACTATTGAACGCGCAAAAGTCCACCTAAACAGTATACGTGGTACAAGGATCGTTGATGAAGAGAGCAAGATAGGCTACATCGCAATTACCAGTTTTCAAGACAATACAATAGATGATCTGGATGCAGCAGTTAAAGAGTTGGAGGAACAAGGAATGGAAGCCCTGATTCTTGATCTTCGATTTAATCCGGGTGGCCTCTTAAATATTGCAGTAGACATGGCGGACAAGTTTATTAAAAAAGGTTTAATTGTGTCTACGAAAGGCAGACACAAATCACAGCATCACGAATATAAAGCGCATAAATCAAAAACGTATAAAAATTTCTCACTGATCATAATAGTTAATAATGGCAGTGCCAGCGCGTCGGAGATTGTTGCAGGAGCGGTTAAAGACCATAAGCGCGGACTTTTACTGGGAACAAAAACCTATGGTAAGGGTTCAGTTCAGAGTTTGATACCAATAAAAAATAAAAATTCAGCACTGAAGCTGACAACGGCTAAATACTATACACCATCCGGAGCCATGATTCATGGAGTAGGTATCGAGCCAGACATAAAGGTGGATCTCACGCAAAAGGAGGTAAGAGGTTTACACCGGCACCTGGCCAGAGTTAATGCAGCAGACATACGAACAAAAAACGGGAAAGAACCATTAGAAGCTAATGATGATAAAGAAAAATTTGTTGATACACAGCTTTCCAGGGCAATTGATGTTTTGAAAGGTATAAGTGTTTATTCCAAAAATAATTAGAACTTAGCATCCCTGCATAAACACATACAACGCTGAACACAATATTCACTCCAAAATAAACTCCGTTAAAATACATCTGATAATATGATAATTCTCGGTATCGAAACCTCATGCGATGAAACATCCGCCGCTCTAGTGAAAGATGGCAAGAAAGTCCTTTCAAATATAGTTGCATCCCAACAAGACCTTCACTCAGAATTTGGTGGCGTAGTACCAGAAATAGCTTGTCGCGCACACACAGATACAATTATAACAGTAATTGACAGCGCTGTGACAGAAGCTAACATAAAGATGAGTGACATAGATGCTATATCGATAGCAAATACGCCGGGGCTTATCGGTGCGCTATTAATTGGACTTACAGCGGCCAAGACGTTAAGCTGGATATTGAAAAAACCGCTCATAACGGTCAATCATCTACATGCACATATTTATGCAAGTAAGATAGAAAATGAAGATATTGATTACCCGGCTATCAGCCTTGTAGTATCAGGAGGGCATACATCTCTGTTCCTGACACATAGTGAAACGAACTATGAGCCGATCGGCGGAACCATAGATGATGCGGCAGGAGAAGCGTTTGATAAAGTTGGCAAAATTTTGGGTCTAGGCTATCCCGCCGGACCGGAGATTGATACTATTTCGCAAAAAGGCAATGAGAAAGCGATACAATTTCCACGGTCTTATCTTAAAAAGGGTTCTCTTGATTTCAGTTTTAGCGGTATAAAAACTGCGGTCTTGTATCACTGTATGGGCCAAGACTCAAGGAACACCAGTGAAATACCAAAACTAACAGATCAGGAAATTGGAGACATTGCTGCAAGCTTTCAGGAAGCAGTTGTTGACGTTCTGGTAGACAAAACTATTTTTGCAGCGACTAAGTTTTCGACCAAAAGTATAATCATTGGTGGCGGTGTTGCCTGCAACTCAAGACTAAGACAGAAACTTACAGATGCGGCAAAGCGGCGTGACATTCCACTGTTTTATCCATCAAAGAAATTATGTATGGATAACGCGGCGATGGTAGCAGGACTGGCATTCCACAAATATGGAGAAAAGGAATTTTCCAATCTAGAAGTTGAAGCAATGCCGTAGTCGAGCGGGCGATGGATCCAGCACTGGAATCCTCTCGAAAGAGAGGTAACAGAGCTCACTATATTTCAAAACCTTTTTCATTTAACAATGGACGATAACACTATAAAGAAGCTACTAACAAAAGTAAAAAAAGGCAACCTTACAATAGAAAATGCCTTACAGAGTTTTAAGGAATTACCATATAAAGACCTGGGATTTGCTAAGGTTGATAATCACCGAACCATACGCTGCGGTTTTCCCGAAGTGATATTTTGCGAAGGAAAGACTCCTGAACAAGTTCTCAAAATCGCCAGCCAGATCATCAAGCACGGAGCTGATCTACTGGCAACACGTGCTAACGAAGAGATATATGAATGTATTTCTCGACAATATAAGAACGCCAGGTATAACGACAAAGCCAGGACAATAGTCATTAAAAACTCCCGTTCAAAAAAGAAGAAGGGATTAATATTGATTGTAACTGCCGGCACCTCAGATATTCCCGTCGCTGAAGAAGCAAAAGAGACCGCGGAGATAATGGGAAACAATGTAAAGGTACTTTATGATGTTGGAGTTGCCGGTATACATCGCCTGCTCAGCAAGAAGGAAGATATTGACGCGGCCAAAGTGCTCATAGTGGTGGCAGGCATGGAAGGAGCGCTTGCCAGTGTGGTAGGAGGAATGGTGGCCCGTCCTGTTATAGGCGTACCAACGAGTGTAGGATATGGTACCAGTTTCGGCGGTGTTGCTCCACTTTTGGCAATGCTAAACAGTTGTGCCGCAAATGTTACTGTTGTTAATATTGATAACGGTTTTGGTGCTGCTTACGTCGCATCTCTGATCAATAGTACTAAATAGATTCAATCAATGTAATTATCAGGCAATTTTAATTTTCCAAAAATCATATGGTTAAAATAAAAAGTCTGCCTAAATTAAATCCCAGGAAAAACAACACACACAAAGGCAGCTATGGCCGTGTGCTAGTGCTTGCCGGTTCACCCGGTTTGACAGGCGCAGCATACCTCTGCTCAAAAGCCGCATTGAGAAGCGGGTCTGGTATCGTCACATTAGGCATACCTGAAAGCCTGAATCCTGTAATGGAGGCAAAACTGACCTGCGTGATGACACATCCACTACCGGAAACAAAGGTATCTACATTATCTAAAAAAGGCAGGACCGAAATCATTAAGTTGTGTGAGTCGCACGATGTCGTCGCTTTAGGACCGGGACTTTCTCAACAACCCGAAACGAGAGAACTCATCCTCTGGTTAATAAAAAATATAGACCGCGACATAGTAATTGATGCTGATGGACTTAACGCACTTTCGGACAATGTGAATGTATTACATAAGATAAAAAAGCACGTAGTATTAACACCCCATCCCGGGGAGATGTCACGCTTAACAGGTCTTGGTTCAGCAAAGAATGTGCAAAAAGAGAGACTTAACACGGCAACACAGTTCGTTCAATCAATCCGGAAAAAATTAAGTGACGAAAGAAGGGTCATCCTGGTATTAAAGGGTGATAAAACGATAGTTGCAGACAGCGGGAAAGTATACGTAAATCGTACGGGTAATCCCGGAATGGCAACAGCCGGTACAGGTGACGTCCTTACAGGAATCATCGCATCATTAATCGGACAGGGATATGATGTATTTGATGCCTCACAACTTGGCGTATACATACATGGACTGGCAGGCGATATTGCGGCAAAGAAAAAGGGAGAACGATCAATGATAGCTTCCGACATCATTGAATACTTACCTGACGCATTCATAAAATATAATAAAATGAAAGGAAGGAATAAATAGAAATGGCTTTATCAATAGAACAGCTTGAGTCATGGGAAAAAGAGGCAGGAATCCACTTTGACAAACTTGAAGAGGTAGATGAGATGATCAAGAGAAAGCTGGTGGACAAGAATCTTGCCAAACGAATGGGTACAGTAGCAGACGACAATATACAAATACTGATATCAAAACTGAGGGATTCTCTGGAAGATTCCGATATATCAGAAGTATGCAATGTACTGGGCAAAATCAAAAACAAAGAATCTGATGAGGATATAAGGAAAGAGCTGGAGACATTAGCAGAAAAGAATAGCAATGATACCGCGTTAATAGAATCGATTAAAGACCATAACGGCCATTTACTCATGCTCGCTATGCAGGTTATAAAGAAACTACTGAAACCCTTACCATGATTAAAGCAGAAATTAGATATTGCTTTATAAAACAAAATAATTTATACGTTATTGGTTGAAAATAGAATTTTATCCAGATTATAAAGAGGTATTGAAATATGGAAACACCAAACACCGAAGAGAGCCATGCTGAATGGGTGGCAGTCAAGGAAGGTGATCAGGACTGGATGAAGGAGTTGGCTGACATGCTTGCCGAGAAGGGCATACCCACCGGTATGACACTCGCCCCGGGATGCAGCGCGGGAACGTGTGGTTGCCGATTCATTGTCCTGGTTGCCGAAAAAGATGTCAAGGCGGCACATGACAATATTGAAGAATATTACATGGCCGTACACCCGGAACTCAGGGAATCGCAGGAATGGGCTGATCAGGACAAATGCCCAGCGTGCGGCCACGATGTAGGTAAGGACGCAAAGGAGTGTCCTGACTGCGGACTACTTCTTATTATTGAAGGATAACACTATCAGGAAAAAGAGTGGTAAAGCTTGAAACGCGGCATAGTACTTATCTTAGTGCGACACAGACGCCCGCCAGAATGTACATCGAGCTGGCATACGGATTCACTTGACCGGCAGTCAATTTTAGCTCACTTCAAACTTTAGGCACTTTTAACTTTGTACCCCTATCTGTCCCATCTATTCATGAAGCTCTTAATATCATTATCTGCAGAGCGTAGGATTTGCCTGCAGATAAAGATGAAAACAGAAAACTGCCAGCAATCCTCCGGACCAATGATAAGACCGGAAGTAACATTTTCTTCTTTTTGCAACTCCTGAGTGTATTTATCAATTGCCCGGCTAAGTCGGCCTTCAAAAACATCAAGTGAGTATGTTTTATTATTATATTTAAATGATGGAAACTCGATACCACGAACAAGAAAAAAATTTGTAATCATCTCCTGCTGTCTGGAACCATCCCTAAAATCAAATCCATCAAGCTGAGCTGAACCCGGCGGAAGAAATAAGGAGGGTTTTTCCACCAGGATTTCTCCCTTACGAACCACGCAATCTCCAATGTTAACTGAGGATTCCGCCAGGAAGATATATGGCAGCTGGGTAGTCTTAAAAGTATCAAGAGGCTTTACCCGTGGCCTTATTATTTCAGTATTTTTGAGAGCCCTTTCCCAGGTCTTTTCAATATCCATAACACATTCATATTAACTTAAAAGAATATAAAAATTCTATCCACTGCTATAATCCACTATCTTGACAAAACTTGCCAAGTTCACTTACTAATATACTCGTCTGCTCCAGGATATGGCTGCTTGCCTTTTCGCTTCTGGCAAGGTATTGGAAATAGTCATGGCAAACATCCTCTGATTCAAGGGCGTTTCTAACGTCAAACGCAAGTACGACCTCACTATCAGGAAGAAAACTGGCGAGCTGCAGAAAACTCAACTGAAGGGTCCCGAATATCTCTTCGTCTCTCGGCTCTGCTGTACCAACATACATCAGCTCAACCTTAATCGCCTCTTTTATAGTGTCTTTGTCATATGGCAGTAGTGACATAAGACGTCCCTGAACATTTTTAATAGGTTGTTCGCTCAGAATGTTTCCATATTCTTCTACTATTTTGACTGCATTCTCTAGATTCATATTTCATCCATCCTATTGAATAATCGAAATAATTTGTCTTGAATTGAATACACGTAGGATTATAGTTTAGTGAATTATTATAACATAAATGTAATGAGAAATTCACTACTTTGTCATATGATTCTGACTATTTAGATCTCAATGGCCTGTTTCGTAAGACCTTATACATAGATAACCGTTTTTAAAATGCGGCCAAGGGGAAAGATTTGAACTTATCGAATTATTGCGGACTAAAATGCACAGCACCAGTTATACAGATTTGTAAACCGTTTCTAAAACCGTACTACTCAGTCTGAATTTTTTTAAGCCGATCCTTAACAACGTCTACATGACGAGTTTCTCCGTCCTTACGTTTAACACGGACTTTTACTTTGCTCCATGCTTCAGCAATCTTACCATCCGGAGATATGATAAAAGTTGACCGGATTACTCCTTCGTACTCTTTACCATAGTTTTTTTTCAATCCCCAGGCACCGTATGCTTTGTGCACTTTTTTGTCCGGATCGCTCAGCAACGTAATACCCAGACCCTGTTTTTCAATGAATCTTCTATGCGACTCTGTGCTATCAGGACTGACTCCCAAAACAGTTGCGTTCAGTTTATTATAATCTTTAAGCGACTCGGTGAAGTCACAGGCCTCTTTTGTGCATCCGGATGTATTATCCTTTGGGTAGAAGTATAACACTATCCACTTGCCATTGTTATCTTTCAACGATACTTCTTTGTCGTCCTGGCTTTCTAAGCAGAAATCCGGGGCTTTTGTACCGGCTTTAATCATAGTATTACCTCAACGGTTAAAAGTGCCCAAAGTTGTAGTAACTCTTATTTTTCAACTTTAGGCACTTTAGTTCACTTTAGACACTTCAAACTTGGCTTTGCTTATAGTTCATCAGAATGTGAAGACAAATAGTCTGCCACGCCATCTGCTGTTGGTGTCATACCGTCCTCTCCCTTCTGCCAGCCGGCAGGACATACTTCTCCATTCTTCTCGTGGAACTGCAAGGCATCAACTAAACGAAGCATCTCATCGACATTACGTCCAAGGGGGAGATTGTTAACTACCTGATGTTGGACGATACCCTCTTTGTCGATCAAAAATGACGCGCGTAATGCAACTCCGGCATCGGCGAATTCAATTCCGTAGGCTTGGGCAATTTCGTGTTTAACATCTGCTACCATCGGGAACTTTACCGCACCAATACCACCTTTGTTAACAGGTGTATTTCTCCAGGAATAGTGGCTGAATTGTGAGTCTATAGAGACGGCAACAACTTCCACGTTTCGTTTCTTAAACTCATCCATTCGTTTGCTGTGGGCAATTATCTCTGTAGGACATACAAAAGTAAAGTCCAGCGGGTAGAAGAAAAGCACTACGTACTTTCTCCTCAAATCGGATAAACTAAAATCCTCTTTAATACTGCCGTCAGCTAGCACGGCAGCAGCCGTAAAATCCGGTGCTTCTTTAGTAACTAAAACGCTCATATCAATATTCCTTTCTTAAAATAACATTAAAAACATTATACTTTTTTACATGTAAAAAAGTAATTTATCATGGATATAATCCTCTGATTTTCTGTGCCTCTGCAATGCGGCTGATACCAAGCATCCATGCCGCCATCCTCATATCAATTTTCTTCTCTTGTGACATTGAAAAAACGCTTTTAAATATGTCTGACATTATCTCTTTTAAACGCTGATGTATCTCTTTCTCTTTCCAAAAATAAAACTGAAGGTCCTGCACCCACTCGAAATATGAGATGACTACACCTCCCGCGTTTGCAAGTATATCAGGTATCACACAAACACCACGATCTGATAGAATCCTGTCTGCTTCAGGTGTCGTCGGTCCGTTTGCACCCTCAACTATTATCCCAGCTTTAACATTGTCCGCATTATATCTGGTGATTTGTCCTTCTATCGATGCGGGAATCAAGACATCGCAATCCAGAGTAAGGAGGTCTTCATTTGTAATTATTTCAACGTCCGGAAAATCTGAGATTGCCTTGTCCTCCTTAACGTGTCTAATCAGGCTATCAATGTCAATTCCATTTGCATTATAAATACCTCCTTTACTATTACTTACGGCGATAACTTTGCTTTTCTGCCCGTAAAGTAATCTGGCGGCCGCTGAGCCCACATTTCCGAATCCCTGTATGGCAACCCTGAGCCCTTTCAGATCTTTTCCAATGATCTTTGCCGACTCTTCTACCATGTAATAAACCCCTCTTCCAGTCCCTTCCTCTCTACCTAAAGAACCTCCTAATACCAACGGTTTGCCTGTAACAACACCTAAGGAGGTATGGCCTTTCAACATACTGTACGTGTCCATCATCCATGCCATTGTCTGCATATTCGTATTCATATCAGGGGCGGGTATATCTTCTTCCGGGCCGATAGCCCAGATAATTTCGGATGTAAATCTTCTGGTAAGCCGCTCTTTCTCTTTTAGTGACATTACTGCGGGGGTACAACAAATTCCACCCTTTGCTCCACCGTATGGAAGCTGCATCAATGCACATTTCCAACTCATCAACATGGCCAGAGCGGTGACCTCTTCAAGGTTCACGTTGGGGTGATAACGAATCCCTCCCTTTGACGGTCCCAATGTAATATCATGCTGAACTCTATACCCTTTGTACACCTTAATTACACCATTATCCATTTCAATAGGAATAGAAACAACTAAGGACCGTTTGGCATGTCGTAATCTTTCCCGGATACCCTCATGGAGTTCAAGTTTGTCAACAACAAGATCATATTGTTTTAAAACCGATTTTAAAAAAGGCATTTCAAGTATCCTCTCTCTTTATAAATTATTACTTTGTAAAGAACGGCATTCTATACTTCAAACATCATCTATATCGTACCACTCAGAATTTTCAATCCAATTATCAGGTTGTGACACAAGATTGACTATATTTTCCAGTAGAATACAATGACTTTTTTCCTCTTTTGCTAACGTTAAAAATATTTCCTTTTTATGTGGGTCATTCTCCTCTTCAGCCCTGTCCAGATAAAATTTTTCGCTATCAATCTCAACCTGCAGAGCTTTTTTATAAAATTCTACCTGCGAAACATCAACGTCAATCTCTTTCTCTTCTCTCATTTTCGTGAAAATATTTTTTATTTTTGTTAATACCTCAGCATCCTTCGAATATTCTGCTTTATCATTTTTTTGCATATCCAGGATTACATTATAGTGTTTGGCCTCAGACTCAGCCATCATAGTCAGTATATTTTTAATACCTGCATTCTCTGTTTTCTTCGCCAAATCCAGGTAAAAATGCCTACCATCTAATTCCATTTGCATTGCAAATTTATATATATCCACTTTACGTCCTCCTTTTTTTCTTAAGTATTTAAACGGTACGAATTGTTAACTTTATACCAATAACTATCGCAATGTCCATACCAATAATATTTTTTCGTGTACAAAAGATCATCGCAACGCGTAAGCCTTAAACTTACAATATCTTATAGCTTTATACAAAAAAAAGCAAGACTCCATGCTGCACGTTTTCATTTACAATTACGAAATAATTGCGAATAGCCAAGTGTTAAAAACGGTTAACATCGCAAATTATTCGCATTATACATCTGCCACAAAACCGTGTACCTATCCCCCGGATCACATCTCAAGATTGTAAGACACGATCAATAATATACTTACGTGGCGCTGATAATGTATTTTTTTAAATATTTTATTCATAGGCATAAAGATTGCATTTACTCAATATGCGCAGGGATTTAACATACTAAAATATATTATCTTTCACGTTCTCAGTGAAAAGAATGAAACCGGAAGAAATTATGAATTATAGTTTTTATTATAGATTAAGCAGTTTTAAATTTACTAATATTCTTGCGAAATTGACAGACAAGGAGGTGACAGGGTGAAATGCTATATTTGCTACAAGGCAGGGAAAGAGACTGATGCAATAGCGATATGCATTGTCTGCGGAATAGCTGTTTGCGAAGAACATCAGATTCGTGAGCAGATACCGGTAAAAGAGACATATAAATGGGGGCTAGGGGAAGAAGAGGTGACTCTGCCAAAACCACTTCCACGCATTCTATGTACCTGGTGCTATGAAGCACTTGTAGCTCAGAAGCAGAAGTGATACTGCTGAATGGAAGTGATTGGTGTTATGGACAAAAATAGCCTTTGCAAAAAACTAGCTAAACACTTGGATGTAATTACTAAATGCTCTATTCCGACTGAACAGGGAACCGTTCTGCTGGCAACCATACTGGAATCTCGTTATCCATATGTTTATCCGAGAGATAGTGCCTGTGCCTCTATTTTGTTCAGACAAATGGCAGAGAAAGACCTTGATCCTGACGGGACCGCCTTTAACCTTTTGAAGGGATTAGCTCAGTTTATCTCCTCTGTTCAGGATGAGAGCGGAGAGTGGTTACAGCGATATGGGTTGAACGGACAGAAAAAAGCTATTTACATTCAGGAGGACAATACTGCCTATGGAGGCATCATCCTGGCAAATTACTTACTGACCTGTTACAGCCGTCAGGAGGAGCCTGCTGAATTAGAAAATTATCTCAAAAGAATAAAAAAGGCAATTCAATATGCCATTAAGAACTTTTATCGTGAGGAAATTTTTCTTTTTTTTTCAACAACGGGCATACATGAATCAGCGATTGAGAAGGGATACAGCATCTGGGTAAATCACGTTTACATACTCTTCTTTAATCTCATCTCTCAGCTGACGCATAAATTTGATTTGAAAGATTTCTTTGCTGAAGAACTCTCATTCAAATGCCGTTTTTGCCAATCCGTGCATCGGCGCTTTATCCTTAGCGATAGATTCGTCAGGCGCATAACGAAAGACGGTACTTTTGACTTGAGACCTGATGTAACAATGATGAGCCCCGTTTACTTTCAATGCAAAGAAGACCATTGTGATACCTGTGTGCTGGATGAAAATCCCGACATTATCACCAAGTCTATCGACTTCATGGTAGACAACCTGTGGGATCCGGAACTTGGTATGTTGCAAAGATATCTTCCTTTTACAGAAGATATTGAAACCCATATTCATGCTGGAAACGGTCCATGGATTCAATACACTGCAATGCTGGCTCAATATTACTATAAGGAGGGGAAGATAGAAAGGGGAGATACCATACTCAATCAAATTGACAAATACAGTACTGAAGAAGGGTATATTCCCGAACATTTAAGTACGAAAAGAAGGTTCGAAGAATTTGTCCGGTTGGAGTGGGAAGTCGGGCTTGATGCTAAAAAAGAATTTCATCCTGACATTTTGATTCCCGGACTCTCCTATGACTTCATTGTAGAGGAACTTTTTTTCATGAAGAAGAGTTACGATCAGATCAAAAAGGATATTACTGAAGGCAAGAAAACTGTTATTCATTTTGCCGTACCACTTATGTGGTCCCATGTAGAGTATGCAAATGCCCTTATTGCCAGATATGACGCCATTAGTAGCAAGGAATCGCTGGTAGAATCAAAGTCGAAAAGCGATTTACAGCCTTCAAAATAACTGACATATCATTAACGGTAACAGATCATTATCTTACTTCCAATTACCATCAGCATCACGTACCCTTTTGCAGGAAGGACAAACCGGAAGTAATCCAGACAATGACGTGATCTTAGGCAGTGCACCTTGCAATTCTTCAATAAACCGTTTTCTCTCTTTTTCCATCCTGAATTTATATACAGCAATTTCAATAGATATCTTTAGATCTTCATTTACAAATGGTTTAACAATGTAACCAAATGGTCCCGTTATGCTCGCTCGCTCAAGAATCTTGTCATCGGTATATGCGGTGAGAAAGACAATGGGGATATTAAAGCGGGAACGAATTTCATTAGCAGCTGCGATCCCATCCATTTCACCTTCCAATACGATGTCCATCAGTACTAAATCAGGTTTATCCTTCTCTGCATTTTGGACTGCCTCCTCTCCGGAAGAGGACATCGATGTTACATCATAATCCATGCCTTGTAATACCATCTTAATCTCTTCTGCAACCGTCCATTCATCTTCAACAATCATGATCCTTGTCTTATCCATAGTCAGCTCCTTTCCAATCAAAACATTTTAATTATCGTCCCCTGGTATCTCTTATAATCATTCTATCAGTCGCTCACCAAAAAATAAATTCCATTTACCGGCATATTTACGAATGCAATGTGGTCTGCACACTAACCATCCGCATTATATCCTATCTTTGTACTCTTTTTCTTTAAAAATAATCTGAAATTCGGTCCCGTTATCTCTTTTGATATTAACTTTACCATGTAGTGAACGCTCAGTTAAATTTGTTATCATTCGCAGCCCCAATGATTCTGCCTTTTTTATATCCAGACTTTCAGGTAAACCAACGCCATTATCACTTACAATCAATTCGTTATGACCATCATCAATTGAACGAAGGGATATTCTGATTTCACCATCTGTATCTTTTGCAAATGCATATTTCAGACAATTGGTGACCAGTTCATTAATAATCAATCCAGTGGGTATGGCAGTATCAATCCCAAGGGAAATATTTTCGATTTCCATTTTAAGCGAAATTCTGGAGGTGCTCACTTTGTAGGATGCAAACAAGTCATGTACCAAATTCTTGATGTAGTCATTGAACTCAACATTTGCAAAATCTTTAGACCTGTATAGTTTTTCGTGAATAAGAGCCATTACCTTAATTCTGTTCTGGCTTTCCTTAGCCATCTCGATAGCAAGCTCATCCTTACTGGATCTGGATTGAAGGCTGAGAAGGCTGGAAATGACCTGTAAATTATTTTTTACTCTATGATGAATCTCACGTAAGAGTAGCTCCTTTTCCTGGAGTGAAGATTCTGTCTTTGCTGCCTCTTTCTGCAGGGCTTCCATCACACAGTTATACCGTTCGGCTATTTGTCCAACTTCTGTGAATGGCTCTACCGGTACACGGAGACTCATGTCTCCGGTCTTGGCCTGGCTCTCCATTGTCCTGCACATATCAAGAAGCTCTGTAGTCGCACCATGTTCTGAAACATTAAGGCCAATACGTTCCTCTTCTGCTGTAACTCGTAACGGGAATAAACGGTTTATTACCATAAAAAGCCCGTAAGATAAACCGAAAGCCCACAAAAAGCATACTCCTATTCCTGTTGCCTGAATAAGGAGTTGTCCCCAACGACTGAGGCCTGTTCCCAGAATCTCTTCTTTTCCAAAGATAGCAACAGCAAGCGTACCCCAGATACCTGCACCAAGGTGGACGGGGATTGCACCCACAGCATCATCAATGTGTAGGTAATCCATAAGGTAATCTACCCCCAGCATCACAATGCCACCAATTCCACCGATAGCCAGCGCTGAAACAGTGCTGACAGCATGTGCAGAAGCAGTAATAGCCACAAGACCGGCAATTGATCCAAATATTACCAGTTCAGCATCCGCCTGTTTCCGTATTATCCATCCAATGGTAAGCGTGACCATAACACCTGAGGCTCCGGCTAAAAAGGTATTAGCAATAATGCCGGCAACCTGATCGTTTAAAGCTAAAGTGCTACCGCCATTGAAACCGAACCAGCCGACCCACAGAAGCAACACTCCGAGTACCGACATTGGAAGATTGCTTCCATGAATCTTCCTGTGAGCCCCAACAAGAGGGAAGCGGCCCTCTCGTGGACCAATGATCAGCAATGCAGCGAGAGCAACCCAACCGCCTACACTATGCACCACAGTAGAACCGGCAAAATCTACAAAGCCCATTTCCCTCAACCATCCGGATGCTGTTGCCGATTGAACTTCATTCCATACCCAATGTCCAAATATCGGGTATATCAGGCCGGAAAGTATAATCGATATGATAATATAGCTTCTGAATCTTAAACGCTCTGCGGTTGCTCCCGAAACAATTGTAACTGCAGTTGCACAGAACATAATCTCAAACAGGAAAAACGTGCTTGTCCATGACCCTTCGTCGAGAGACAAAAAGAATTGAGTTGATCCGATCCAACCATTTGCAGATACTCCAAACATCATCCCGAAGCCAAAAGCCCAGAACAGAATGGTAGAGATTCCAAAATCAGTTATATTTTTTATAGCAACGTTTATGCTGTTCTTTGATCGCGTTAAACCTGATTCCAAACAGGTAAAACCCGCTTGCATGAGAAATACAAGGCCGGCGCATATCAAAACCCAGAAAACATCTGTAAGCAATGTATCCATAACTTAAATGTAGAGGAACTTATTCATACTATTTACCTTTCGAAAATATCTATCATTATATAACTATCTTCTCTCATTGGAAATAATTATTATCTGAAAATTGTTTATGGTTTGTTATATTGAATTAAGAATTATATGATAACAAAATAAATTGATAACCGGATAATAGAAAGAATGAATCAAATGACTAGCGTTACTCCATTTTCAAAATATAAGTTATTAATCCTTACTACACTGGTTGAGGGCGTGGTAGTAATAGCCGCCTTAATCATGGCATGGCTTTTCGGCATTAAGTTGTTTCCTTTAACCCGAAACATATTTCACGACATAGTTATCGGCACATTAGGGGCATCAATACCCCTGGCTCTCTTTATTCTTTTATTATCAAAAAAAACAACAAATATTGCTATGCTGGGTTCACTCAGAAAGACGATCATAAATGATATAAGAGTTATATTCTCAAATTGCAGTCTAATAGATTTATGCTTCATCTCGATATTTGCCGGTTTTGCTGAAGAGTTGCTATTCAGGGGGGTAATCCAGGTAAAACTTGGTATTATCGGAGCGAGTATAATTTTTGGCCTCTTGCATTTTATAACTCCTGCATATTGTATTATCGCCACGATTATGGGCTTTTACCTTGGGTTCTTATTCCAGTATTATGAAAGTATTTTAATACCCATACAATTACATTTTGTATATGATCTGGGAGCCTTGATATATTTAAGATATTATTATATTGATCAGTCATAAATAGAAAAGTGGACAATCACTATAGAAGAAAATATCACTATAACAGCCACCATCATCACCGGCGCCATCGTCATCATCATAAGAAAATAAGGCGTTTAAAAACGCTGCTTTATCTATTGCCGATTATCATCGTCTGTGCCGGAATTGCCGCTCTGCTTAATCCAGGATCAGCTAATTTCCTGACTTCTACCGGCAATACTATTCTTTACGGAATAGTTATTGTCTTCTTCGCTTTAATACTAATTTTTTATTTGTGTAGATTATTTGCAGACTGGATTTTTGATTTTTTCAGTTTTCTGTTTATATCGTTCACTGGAAAGCGACACTAGATAAATTGCAAAAAAAAGATGTCAAGGCGTAACAGCTTATTCTGCACTGATTACGTAGAGCAGGAATAAGCTGTTTTTAACATATGTTGATTTCTCAGATATCTGGAACTTGTCCAATTATCCTGATGTGTTCCTGTGCTAAAAACCAGCAAAAATCTCCGGCAAAAGCACGAGGTTGTTCAGTATTAATTTTACAGACGGAGGCCGGTTCAAAATAAAATTGAATTTGTGATGTGTTGATCAGTAATTCTGAGGCGAGATATCCAAGCAGGGGTAGATGTCCGACAAGCAAAATCCTTTTTACATCTGCAAAATCATTTAAATACGATAGCGTCTCATTAGGAAGAACAGTTGGCTCTAGTTTCTCTGTTATCTTAATCTCTGCTCTTGAATATCCGGTCTCTTCAGCAATGATCTCTGCCGTTTGACGGGCACGTGCGATAGGGCTGCTGACTATAAGGTCAAATTGAATATCTAATCTCTTTAACGCTCTTCCTGTCAGATGGCACTGACTCACTCCATCGCGGTTGAGATGTCTTTCCGGGTCGTCCTCCTTATCATAAGCGGCTCCATGCCGAACAAGATAAATTTCCATCACCAACCTCCTTAGCTATAATAATTGCATCGTATTTGGAACTTTTGGCCAGGCAACACTCCTGAACAAGAAATATATTAATTATTTTTATCTTTGAAATCGTCATCTTGAAGGATTACATTAATTTTAGATAGAAGATCATTACAGAACTCTTTTTCTAAATCACTTTTGCTCAGAATAGCTGAAAGTGTAATAGTCTCTTCCTTGTCCAATCCGATTGTAACTTCCGGTAAAACTCTTTTCCTGTCAACAACTCTCATAACCAATACTCCTTCTCTTTTTCTATGGTAATATAACTTTTAAATCGCTGCTAAAATATCAATTCAATGTTAAGCTTCTTCGTGTCAGAAAGGTGGCAAGATTGCCCATATTCTTGTCTGGCCGCCAGAGCCACCTTCAATCTTTATTGGAGCTATAATTAATGTTGCTCCGGTGGGTGGAAGCCTGTCAAGATTTGCTATGTTCTCCAGTATATATTTGCTGCTACCATTTATAATATGATGAACTTTGAAATCTGTTGAAATCCCACAATCAGCACTTAACGTGTCAATACCGATTCCATTAATATATCTTTTCTCAACCAGAAAAACAGCAGCTTCAGCGGAATAACCGGGAAAATGGAGCTTATCGGTATCATCCACATTCTTGTATTTTTCGTAATCATCCCATCTTCTCCACCAGCCGGTATTGAGAAGAATAATAGATCTTTTCTTTATCCTGCCATTTACTTCCTCCCAATCGATAATGTCTGCTACCGTGAGTTCATAATCGGCATTATTTTCTGCTTTATCAGAAATATCTATTACAGTAGCGGGACCTATAAGAGTTTCAAGGCTTAGTTCATCTACAGATGGTTGGTTCTCTTCAAAGTGATTTGGAGCATCTATGTGAGTACCAAGATGTTCCGGGGTGGCGTAGAGACCGGAAAACACACCATCATCCTTGAGAGTGGCTACTGTTTTGTATGTGAAGGGCGCGTAAGAAGGAGCTGGCCAATAGGCATTTGCTCTGTTTAAAGGGTATGTCAGATCAATTATCGTACAATTGCCATCCGCAATATCTTCAAGACTGGTAGAAGATATTGCAGTATAACTATGACATGATGAAATCAATATCGTTATTAATAAATACGTCAGGCGTTTAATCATTATTTGTTTAGATAAATTACGAGCTTACAATATGCTAATGACCTAACAAACAGATACAATACTAAATCTAAATGCAATAATTTTAAGGTCTGGATTCTAATAAATTTCCTAATTTAAGGCAAGTGTCCAATGATTTAATTATATTGACCCTCTCTCTTTCAGCTGTTAAAATCACAAATCAAAATCTGGTAAAGGTTGGAGGAAAGGAGCCTTACACATAATTATGTCTAAAAGTACTCTATCAAAAAATACAATATTGCTTACTGCTTCAGCTTTAGTTCTTGTAATTTGCGGTTGCATGGCTACGAAGAAATCAGGCGAGTTCGTTGAGTCTTTAAGGAATCCCACCTCCTTTCCAGAGATATTCCTACCTGAAATCAAGTATATAGATGATATTGTAGAAGAAAAAAGTCTGGGAGAAGATGAAGATGTTATGATTATTCCTCTGGGGCAAGACAAAAGTACGAGCATATATCTCATTCAGATCAGACAAGGCGCGGAAATGGGCACCCATTCTCATAAGTCTCATGATGAAATCTTATACATTAAGCAGGGGAGTGGCATATTAGCACTCGATGGTGTACGTCACGTTGTAAAAGAAGGTATGATCGTGATGCTCCCGAGGAAAACCGTACATAAATATATTAATACCGGGAGTGAGACGAGTACTACCATTTCAATGTTTTCTCCTCCTTTTGACGGCAAAGATATAAAAGTCTTTAAGAACGATATAGATTTTACAAGGAAGAAAAAGAATGTATACGACAAGATGATGAAGAAGTCTGTTAAGGAATTTAAAAAAGAAAAAGGTGAAGAGAGAAAATGGTTTGGTCTGCGAAAAAAGGATGGAGATGTGGTTGAACCAGGCGAAGGTGAAGAAGGTGACTATATTCCGGAAGAGCAAAAAATATTGGTACTAACTGATGAGGGAAGAGAGAAAATCCGGGAAGCACGAAGAAAAGTTACGGATGAAGAAAATGTGATAATCGACAAGATTGTCCTTGATGAGAAACTTATGGTTCTACAAAGATTAAGACTTGATGGATTGATCAGTGATGAAGAGTTTGAAAAAACGAAGGCTGAAATAATTGAAGAAAGCGGATTGTCTGATTGAAAATTATAGTAACAAATGATGATGGGATATACTCTCCGGGCATCCTGGAACTAAAGAAGGCTATGGAATCATTGGGGTCCGTTACTGTAGTTGCGCCTGATGTGCAGAAGAGCGGTGTAGGTCATTCAATTACATTTAGCCATCCCCTGAGAGTGAGAGAGGTATATGCCAATGATGGTTTTGTTGGTTATGGAATAGATGGTTCTCCGGCAGATTGTGTCAAACTTGCTGTTAGAGAAATATTGAAAGAGAGATCTCAACTGCTGGTTTCCGGTATAAATATTGGTGCGAATGTCGGGATTAATGTCTTATATTCCGGAACAGTTGCCGCCGCAATCGAAGGAGCACTTTTAGGCATTCCTTCTGTCGCAATCTCTCTGGAGATTTCAGAAGCGGCACCTGATGTCAAAGGGGCAGCTGAAACAGCAAAAGATATTATTGCCATTATCATGAAGAAGGAGTTGCCAAGAGGCACACTTCTCAATGTAAACATACCTAATATACCAAAAGAGAAGATTAAGGGCGTAAAGATAACGAATCAATTCTCTGGTGATTTTGAAGAACACTATGAGAAACGGACCGATCCGCGCGGTATCGCATATTACTGGCTGTCTGGTACCGGATGGCCGAAGGTAGATGTTATTGGCACTGATATGCATGCACTCAAAGACGGCTACATCTCAATAACTCCGCTCAAATATAACCTGACAGATAAAGCATTCCTTACAGAGGTAGAGTCATGGGAATGGAATACGGAATAGATACTAGGCTCCAATTCTGTCCCATTCAATAAGTTCATACCTACTTAACACTTTATCAAAATCAGCACTTTTCACTCTTATTATTCTCGACGATTCTGCATTAATATTCATCCAAAATTATTTTGAACAAACTCTCTGTTGATCTTTCATTATTCATTACCGATTTTTGGATATAACTATTTATGTAGTTTGATCTTGTGACATAATTTAGCACTTGCTTTTATGTGGCCCTGGTCGTAAACTACACCTCTTATAATATTTAACGTTAATCTGCTACTTAAAGTGCGATGTCATATCCGTTGTTTTTTTGTCTGATTTTATCACTCCTATAAATAGTCAAACCAATTTTAGAAAGAATGGACATGGTAATTAGAAATAGCACAAATGCTTTTTTGATCTGTCTGCTCCTGTTTCTACCTGTTTTCTCAGTTGCATCTTCTACTCTTTCGGGGCATGCATATGCAGACGCAAATTCCAATCCTATCTCTCAGGACCCTTCAAAACACCCTATCTATTCAAAATATGACTTCAGCAATACGGAAGAAGTCATCAACCTGGGAACACAGCCTTTCTTTTCACCAACCG
>CAXMPV010000004.1:0-23079 GCA_964195175.1 uncultured Thermodesulfobacteriota bacterium
CGGTGAGTGGAAGATTTATGGTCTGTTCTTACCTGATGAAGTTTTAGAGAAAATATATTTTAAGAATGCACAAAGAGTGCTTGGCTTGAGATAATGAAAAACCTTTCCTCGTCAGGGTTATGCTTCAAGGTTGTAAAGGTGATTTAAGCGTGGACCAGACAGCGGAAGTTTTTGTGAATATATTGAAACAGCCTGAAAAGCAAACAAGTATAGAAACAATTCTTAGCAAGGCACGAAACTATTTTTAATAACCCTTGTTAGTCTATACATCTTGATTGGGCAAAAAAAATGTATGGTGACCCCAGTGTACCGAAAAAAATTACACATGAATAAAAAAGGAAGCTATGCACGTCGTTAGTTATATACTTGGAATTATAGGAGTGATTGGATTTTTTGTAGCTAGTGTTTCCTTCGATACACATAACACCTCCTTCTATTGTGTCGTTTCCATTAGTGTGACTTGTTCTTTATTATCTACTTACTTTTATTGGCGTGGCTCAACTGTAAAAGCCAATCCTGAAATTACTATTTATTTAATTAATCGTCATGATGGCTATGGATCCCGATTAATTATTGAAAATACAAGCAATGAAGATGCGTATAATATAAACCTTGCTTTTAAATTAAAAAGCAATCAACCGTTTCCAATACAACAAAAAGTTTACAAAGAGACGTTTCCAATTAATATTATAGATGGAAAGGATAGAAAAGAGATCTCAACAATAATTGCTGCTGATTCTGACTGTTCATTTAATGCTACATGGAATTGGGAAAATGAAAAGGGTAAGAAATTCTCAAGGGAAAGCCTAGTTAATTTCTAACAATTAATATACGTCAACCAAAAATGCACCTGTTTTTGACTAACCAATTAAAGTGTAGTAAAAGATTTTAGTTTGTCCTAACCCAAACAAGTTGGAAAATCAGAAATAAGAAGCACAAAACTCGAAACAAATCCAAATGACAAAACACAAACGTTCTAAACAAAAAATATCCTTGGCCGGTTCAGGCTTGAAGCATGAACCTAAACGTTAATGTTCAATGTTTTAAATTTTTATCATTTTTGTTTTGTATTTGTTTCGAATTTCTAATTTCAATATTCAAATTTATTTTTTGCCAAATTTGGTCAAAATATTTTTGTTAAGAAACTAAAGGAAAGGGGGCCAAACCTTGATAGGTCGCCCTGGAATATGTGCTACCAGCGCTTGACACTGTAAAGAATTATTAAATTATATTGCGTTTTTCTCTTTTTCGCTGATACCCAGAAGATAGATTATAGAATCCAGATTTTCTTGTGATATGTTATAATCAGCTTTCTCTCTCACCGTCTTGTGGGCGTTGAACGCTATTCCCAAACCTGCTTTGTCAAGCATTAGTAAATCATTTGCTCCGTCTCCTATGGCCACGACTTGATCCAGGCTAATATCTTCCTTATTAGCTATATCTTCAAGGATTTTTGCTTTAGCTTCACCGTTGATTATTTCTCCAAGCACCTTGCCGGTTAACTTTCCGTCTTTTATTTCAAGTTTATTGGCAAAGGCATAATCCAGGCCCAGCTCATTTTTTAATCGATCGGTAAAAAAAGTAAACCCACCGCTTATCACAGCAGTTTTATAACCCAGCTTTTTTAATATTTTTACAAGTTTTTTTGCACCAGGCGTGAATGGAATATTGTGGTAAATTTCATCAAGGATATTTTCGTCCAGACCCCTGAGCAGTTCCACTCTTTTATTTAACGACTCATTAAAGCTTAACTCGCCGTTCATGGCCTTACTTGTTATACCGCTGACTTCTTCGCCGTGTCCAGCGGATTTTGCCAGTTCATCTATAACTTCAACCTGTATAAGTGTACTGTCCATATCCATCACAACAAGCCTTTTTGATCTTCTGAAGATATCCTCCTTTTGAACAGCTATATCAACGCCAAAATCAGAGCTTATGGAAAGCAACTTCCTTGTCATGTCTTGAACATTTATGGTTTTGTCAGTTTTTACAATCATCTCAATACAGCTTAACTCTCCCTGACTGAGCTGTGTAATTCTTTCAATATTGACGTTCTCTGAATATATAGCATTAGAAATTTGAGCAACTACCTGAGCAGTTATTTTCTCTCCCAGACACGTAACCGCATACATAAAACTTTCATCATGTTGTAAATGCTCGTCACATGAAGCTATCTTAAAGTCAAGCTCTACATTAAGTCTTCTTGCCTCAAGCAGTAGATCCTTTAATAACGATATTTGCCCACCCTTGCTTTCTCTTAAGTCCAGCGTCATAGACAATAATATCAATTTGCGAATAACAATCTGTTCAATATCAATTATTTTTACGGCATTTTCTGACAGTATTGAAGTAATTGATGAAACAATACCCGGAGCGTCAGGCCCGTTAACCGTAATCACTATAAAATCGTCACTATTTTCCATTTTCTAAAATCCCGGGGCAGCGCCCATATTTATGTTGTCTGTAATTAATTGCCTATATCTTATTATTGTCATAAGTATAGCAGAACCATCTTAGCATTAGACGTTAAGCCCCGTTTACAATATTTCATGATACCCACTTTCCTTTGGCAAATATCATAAAATATTGAATTAATTTATTGAATAAAAGAGTATTTATAAAAAAACGTTTTTGATAAGATAATATAGTATAAATTTATAAAATATTCAAGAAACCAACTAAAAAGGAGGAAATTATGCGGAAGAATAGACAGAGGAAGCTTGTAATGTTTCCAACCACTTACCGGTTAAGGATTATTGTTATATTGACTATGGGGTTATTGTTTGCCTTTCCGGTATATGCCCAGGAGGCATTGTGGAAAAAACTGAATAGTAAGGTGATTAATTTTTATCAAAAGGACCAATACAGGAACGCGATAAGTGCGGCCAATGAAGCACTGAAGGTCGCAGAGGAAACATTTGGCCATGAGCACCCTAAGGTTGCAACATCCATGAATAATCTGGCCTTAATATATAAAGCCATGGGGAAGCAGGCTGCGGCTGAGGATTTTTATAAGAGTGCGCTGACAATATTAGAAAAATCCTTTGGCTCTGATAATCCCAGGGTTGCAACGGCCCTTTACAATCTGGCACGACTTTATCATGATCAGGAGAAGTATGCAGAAGCAGAACATATGTATAAACGGGCGATTGAGATAGATGAGAAGATACTCAGTCCGGAGCATCCGGATGTAGCCCTGTCCCTCAATAATCTGGCACAGCTTTATGACCATCAGAAACGGTATGACGAAGCAGAGTCTCTTTATAAACGGGTGTTGATAATATTGGAAAAAGCCCTTGGGCCGGACCATCAGAATATTGCATATGTACAGGAAAAGCTGGCGTCACTTTATCTGAAAACAGGAAGAACTGACGAGGCTGAAAAGTTGTCTGAACAAGCAGAGCAAATACGTTCAAAAGGGATTAAGTAATCAATTCCATTTCTTCTCAACCTTTTATATCCATGTATAACTGCGGTTAAAGAGAACAGCTATTATCCCGGAAATCAGATATTTTTAGTTGTCAGTGTTCAAGAAAAAGGACAAGATGCCTTTCCATGTAACGATACCTTCAATACCACCTGCTTTTGAAACAACAGGAAGGCATGATATGTTATGATCCAACATTAACCTGGATGCATATTTCACACTATCATCTTTAAATACCGTTATTGGATCACGAGTCAGAATACTGTGCGCCTTCACTTCCAGAGTGTTTTTTCCGTGAGGCTTTTCACTGAGTTTACCCAGCCAGGGACACAACCGTTTAAGAAGGTCACGATCTGAAATTACACCGATAAGCTTTCCTTTCTCCTGAACCAGAAGATGATGAAATCTGGAATTCTCAAAAATCGTACGAATTGTTTCAAGGCTATCATCCAGGCCCACAGTAATCACCTCGCTAGTCATAATTGCGGAGGCAAGTACACTCTTTTTTTCACACATGGCATCACACCTTTCATTCGGTTTCTACTATCACCACAACACAAGGGTTTGCTTATCAACACCTATTACGAAGATTCGCTTGGAATTAATACCCTGTTTACCAAACAGCTACCGGTGGTTATATTTATGCTCATACTAAATAAACAGACTTATACGCTCAACGTAGCATAAATAAAAAACAATTCAATTTTTTTATATTTACTGCAACGAATAGCGTTTACAATTATTAGTTGATTCCATCTGTTTTTAATAAGATAATAAAGCGATATTCTAGACAATATAACTATGGAGGTAAATATGTCGGGAAAGTGCTGTAAGCATCTCCTTTTCATTCTTGTATTACTCCTTTTACCATTTAGCCTGTTTGCAGAAGACAAATATGAGCAAGCTACTTTTGCGGGAGGCTGTTTCTGGTGTATGGAACACCCTTTCGAAAAACTGGCAGGAGTTTCAGAAGTTTTATCCGGTTATACAGGTGGGCACAAGAAGAACCCGACGTATGAAGAGGTTTGTGCAGGAGCAACCTTTCATTTTGAATCGATCCAGATAAAATACGATCCTTCTAAAATAAGTTATTCAAAACTACTCGATCTCTTCTGGAGGCAAATCGACCCAACCGACCCAGACGGCCAGTTTGTCGATCGTGGTCTACAATACAGGACAGCTATTTTTTATCACAACGAAGATCAAAAGCGCCTGGCAGAAGAATCAAAAGAGCGTTTGGACAAGTCAGATAGATATAACGAACAAATCGTTACAGAGATTGTTGAAGCAACTTCATTTTATAAAGCGGAAGAATATCATCAGGATTATTACAAAAAGAATCCGGTAAGGTATAAGGCATATAGAAGAGGCACCGGTCGTGATAAATTCCTGGAAAGGATATGGGGTAAAAAGATGGATACAGGACATAGTAGCAGTTATAAAAAGCTTGATAAAGCCACTAAAACGGAGCTGTTGAAAAAATTGAACCCTCTACAATACAAAGTAACTCAGGAAAGCGGAACGGAAAGGCCATTCGAGAATGAATATTGGGAAAATAAAAAAGAGGGAATTTACGTCGATATCGTATCCGGTGAACCACTTTTCAGCTCACATGATAAGTTTGCTTCCGGGACAGGGTGGCCAAGTTTTACAAAACCGCTTGAACCTGAAAATTTTGAAGAAGTGGAAGACAGAAAGTTCTTTATGAAGAGAATAGAGGTTAGAAGTAAGCATGCGGATTCACACCTCGGGCATCTGTTTGATGATGGCCCAGAACCCACGGGGCTCCGCTATTGCATGAACTCAGCGTCTCTCCGCTTTATCGCAAAGGAGGATCTGGAAAAAGAGGGATATGGTGAATATAGAAAGCTTTTTGAGAAATAAAATCGCATAATCAATGTGGACAATTTATATTAAATCCAGAAAAACCAATTAGGAGGTATTATTCTTTGAAAATGTACTTTTTAGTTTTCTTATTATTTCTCTATCAGTGCACCGTTGTGAATGAAATAATTGCTACGGAGGCGACTGGAGATAAGAACAAATCTTTATTAGTAGTTACAAAGTGTTCAAAATGTCATACGATTAAGAGAGTTTTTATTCATGCACGTACAGAAGAAGAGTGGAACACTGTTATTGATAAAATGATGGCAAAAATTCCCGGCTGGATCAGCCCGGAAGATGCGAAGCAGATTTTTGTCGAAATCAATACCAACTGGCAGGAGCAAGTGCAGGAAATGACCAGGGAAAGAGAGGATTATGCTGACAACAGATTATTGTTTCTTGACCGTTGCGTCATGTGTCATCCAGTAAATCGTATATTGAAAGAGAACAGGTCTTCAGAAGAGTGGAAGGAAACTGTGGAACGTATGCGATCTGAAGCCGGTGAATACATAACTGAAGAAGATGCAAGCCGCATTGCAGCGTTTCTTTCTGAAAGATCAGAGGTTTTAAAGGAAGATGCCGGAAGCGAATTATTTGTCGCTAAATGCCTTGTATGCCATCCTCCGGGCGAAAAGATTCTTCTGGCAAGACATAACAGAGCTGAATGGAAAGAAATTGTTAAGGACAGGCAGCAATTTGCCAAAAACGCTACTCCGCGAATCAGAATAGGAACTGAGGACGCAGCGGTTATCGTTGAGTTGCTTACAAAAACTCAAGGATCCGAACCTGATAGAAGCACACCATAGTCTTATTGGAATATATAATCGCTATTACTTTTTCTTAGATTTTATTTATGATAAAATTCCGGAATGGATAACTTAGCACTCAGACCTGATGATAGAGTATTGATTCTCGGGGGAACCGGCTTTATAGGAAAAAGGCTTGTTTCTGAGCTCACCGAAAGAAATATCAGGCTCAGGCTGTTAGTACGCAACCCGTCAAAAGTGCCTGACGCTATTCTGAAAAACAGTGATATCGAGATTGTTAAGGGTGACATTGTCAGGGGAGATGGACTAAAGGAAGCTGTCCATGGGATTCACACCGCATATTATCTCATTCACTCCATGGGTGGTAAAAGCATGTTTGAAAGCACTGCATTCGCCAGGATGGATAAGAATGCTGCCGAGAACTTTGTCAAGTCTGCTGATGCAGCAGGAATCAAGAGAGTAATCTACCTTGGAGGTCTTGGGGAGGCTGGGAAGGGTCTTTCAGGACATCTTAGAAGCAGAGAGGAAGTTGCAGAAATATTGTCTTCGGGCAGACTGCATGCCACCGTTCTTCGTGCGGCTGTAATTATAGGGGCAGGAAGCGCATCTTATATTATGCTGAAATACCTAGTAGAACGCCTACCTGTCATGATATGTCCAAAATGGATAGACACAAAGATCCAGCCGATTGCAGTAAAGGATGTTCTGGCATACCTCACAGGATGTCTGCTTAGCCCGGACACTGCAGAGGCCGTGGGAATTTCCAGACGGATTATTTTCCGTACGCCTGTTTTATCATCACGCCTTGCCTCCTACTGGGCAAGCCTGATCACACCGATACCGTCCGGTCTGGCACATCCCCTGATAGAAGGAATGAAGAACGAGGTTGTATGCCTTGATGATAGTATTACAGAGTATATTCCCTTAAAGAGAACACCATTCAAAAGAGCAGTAAAGATTGCCGTTTCTGAAAAAGTTAACAAAGCCTAAGGTTGTGATAAAAAACTAATCTTTTTTTTTAGTTTAGGCACTTCAGACCAGATTGCCTGTCCTACGTTGTCATGTGGGCGGCTATGCCACGCCAAATTTTATACTTTATTAGCTTCCTATCAATAATTAAATTATGTAAAATACAGGGCAAATACTTACTTGGAATTCTACATTTAAGGTCATTTATTTAAAAATAATGCTAAACAAAAAACTACTATTTATAGCCGTAATTATTGTTATCGGCATGGGTTGTCACTCAATGCCGGATATTGTGAAGGCTGACAGGTTGAGGAACTTTCCTGCTGAAATAAGCGAGGGAGATATTGTTCATGTTGCAACCGGTGAGAAGATAACGTTTTCACAGCTTGCCGACTCTTTTGACGGTGCCAGGATAATCTACGTAGGCGAGGTACATTCAAACAGGGAGTCTCATGAATTAGAACTACAGGTACTGAAGGAGTTTTATGAGAGAAGCAGTGGTAATATAGCGATAGGTATGGAGATGTTTAAAAGGCCGCATCAGGAGATTCTTGATAAATGGACAAACGGGGAAATCAGCGAGAAAGATCTGTTATATTCAACAGACTGGGATTACGAGTGGGGGTATGACTATAATCATTATAAAGAAATTATGGACTTCATACGTGACAATAAGATCCCGGTTGTTGCACTGAACATTACAAAAGAATTCGGTAAAACAATAAGAAAAAAGGGAATTGATGGCCTGAGTGAGGAAGAGAGAAAAACCCTGCCTGAAATAGATACTACAGACGTTTATCACAGAAAATACCTTGAGAGTATATTAAAGAGCCATGGCCATGGTGATACCGACATGAGTGGTCTCTTCGATAAATTTTATCAGGTACAGTGTGTCTGGGAAGATGTTATGGCTGACAGTATAACCGGGTATCTATCCTCTCCAGAGGCAAAAGACAGAAAATTACTGGTATTCGTGGGTGGGGGTCACATTATTTATCACTTTGGTGTTCCAAAAAGAGTGTACCGAAGCAACCATCTCCCTTATCTAACTATTGAGACATACGAGAAGAGAACTCTTAATCCGGACAATGATCATCCTCTATTCGCAGAGGATATACCCCTTCAGCCCGCGGATTATGTGAAGGTTGTTCAACTACCAGAACCAAAGAAAACAAAAGTGGTACTGGGAGTAATGATTCGAAACATGAAGGAAGGCAAAACAGAAACGGAACAAGAGGACAAAGACAAAAAGGATCAGAAATATAAGGTTGTTATGGATAGCGTAAGGGAGGATAGTCCTGCCGGAAAGGCCGGTCTGCAGGCAGGAGATATTATCCTGTCAATGGACGATGAGACAATCAACAGGGTATTTGATGTGATCTATCATGTACGCCAGAAAAAGGCTGGTGATACCTGCCAGTTAGAAATATTGCGAGGGGACGAGAATATAACAGTAGACGTTACTTTTTTTGAATCAAAAAAAAATGGATAAAAATTTCTTAATACCCATAAAACAGGCACTGGTCTTAGAAAGTTAATATGAATCTTACCGACGAGACAAAAGAAATCATTAAAGCGACGGTACCAATAATTGAGGAAAACGAAGCAGAGTTGACAAAGAGGTTTTATCCGTTACTGTTCACTCGTGATCCTGCGATGAAAATCTTTTTCAACCGGGACCATCTGCGTAAAGGTACACAACCGAGAGCGTTTATTGCTTCAATTATAGAATATGCCAATAACATCGACAATCTCGACACAATTAAACCGCTTATTAACGATATAGCGGAAAAACATGCTGCATTGAACATTAAGCCTGTACAATACTCTATTGTTAATATCTGTCTTCTGGAAGTATTTGGAAAAGTACTTGGAACAAAAGGAACTCATGTGGTAAAGAGAGCCTGGAAAGAGGCTATCGAGAATCTTGCAAATATTGTCATTGAAGCTGAAACCAGAAAATATGAAGAGACATTAGCAAAAGAGGGTGGCTGGAAAGGTTTCAAAAAATTTACCATCACCAATAAAGAAAATGAAAGTGCTCTGATAACCTCATTTTATCTTGAACCAACAGATGGAAAAACTATCGTAATCAGCAAGGCTGGCCAGTACATCAATATGATGTTGGATATACCGGAAAGAGGAACTGTTTTTCGCAACTATTCCCTCTCAAGCAGCCCGAATAGTAACTACTATCGAATATCAGTCAAACGGGAAGAAAACGGCCTCGTATCAAATTACCTCCATGATATGCTTTCTCAGGGAGATAAAATAAAATTAAGTCCACCTTACGGTTCTCTCTGTCTCAAGGAAACAGATAAGCCCGCAGTACTTATCAGTGGCGGTGTCGGGATAACACCGATGATGAGTATCTTACAGAAAGCTGCTGATCAAAAGCTAGGCAGACAGATATATTTTATCCACGGAACGCGTAATAAAAATACCCATGCATTTAAAGACAAAGTTGCAACAATAACAGCTGACCACGATAATCTTAGCCATCATTTTTTCTATTCCAGAAATTCAGTAAAGTCCGCAGATACAGAACCAGGAAGAATTACTATGAACTCGGTAAAAGAGATTGCACATCATCAAAAAGATACGGAGTTCTATCTCTGTGGCCCTGCACAGATGATGAAAGATCTATATCGGGAGTTAATAAATTGGGGAGTCAACCAAAACAATATTGTCTATGAATATTTTGGGCCTAAAAGAGATATTATAGGATGAATCAAGATAGAATAATTTATTCATATAAAGAATAGTTTTGAGATTATCAAAAACCAGAATCAAAGGTGTAAATACCAACTATTTCAATGATAAGGAGGTGTCACTATGAAAGTAGCAATAACCGGTTCTTCAGGACTCATAGGATCCAACCTGGTTTCGTTTTTGTCAGAAAAGAACGTTACCGTCAGTAAGATTATACGTGAAAACCCAGAAGACAATGAAATCTCCTGGAAACCTGAAGGTGGAGATTGGGATTCTGCTTTTGCAGGAGGTATTGACGGAATTGTTCATCTGGCTGGTGAAAATATTGCATCCGGAAGATGGACCAGGGTCAAAAAGGAGAAGATCAGGAACAGCCGTATAGAAGGGACGAAGAGACTTTGCGAGCACATCCTTAAACTACCTACCCCCCCTTCTGTCTTTATCTGCGCGTCTGCAATTGGCTTCTATGGTGACAGGGGAATGGAGTTCTTAAATGAAGGCAGTCCAAGAGGAAGTGGATTCCTGCCGGATGTCTGTCTCGGTTGGGAAGAAGCTACTGAGCCCGTATCGAAAGCAGGTATCAGAGTAGTAAATGTAAGATTTGGTATAGTCCTCAGTAAAGACGGTGGCGCCCTGGCAAAGATGCTTCCTCCCTTTAAAATGAAAATGGGAGGAAAGATTGGAAGCGGCACACAATATATGAGTTGGGTAGCCATGGACGATGTAACTGGCGCAATTTACCATACCCTGGTTACCGACTCGCTTAATGGGCCGGTAAATATAACAGCCCCTAACCCGGTAACAAATAAGGAATTCACTAATACGCTTGGAGAAGAGTTGAACACACCAACCGTAATACCAATGCCTGCCTTTGCGGCAAAGCTCGCATTTGGTGAAATGGCAAATGATCTGCTACTTGCAAGTGCAAAGGTTGCACCAAAGAGACTGTCAGATTCTGGATATAAGTTTCAATTCCCGGAGCTTGGACCCGCTCTTAAGCATATTCTTAGTTAAGTCCATTTGGCAGACGGGAATTCACTCTCGTGTGTATCTACATAATACACATAATCCGCCTCTCGAAAGAGAGAGCAGCCGGAAATGAGGAGGCACTAAATGAAATCTTCACTGATAATTTTTGTTTTTCTTATAGGAACACTCACTGTTATTGCTTCCTGCAAGAAACCTGAAGAACCAAAAGTTAATGGAAATAAAGCCTATACACTCCTTCAGGACGATCTGGCACGATCCATGAAAAAAGCATCTCTGGTGATGAGAAGATTATCAAGATCTGTAAAAAATAACGATTGGGTTGAAATGGATATGTGGACACAAGAGCTCAAGGAAGGTATCGGTTTCAGCTGTGTGACACAATATATGATTGAGAACAATGATATCTCATTAAGATTTATTATGTTGAGTAATCAATTTAACAGTGCCATAAACAAATTGATGCTAGCCAGCAAAAATCATTATTCTGAAAGAGCAGATTTAGAATTCAAAAATTTAGTATATTCATGTGACTCGTGCCATGACAGTTTTAATAAAGACGCGGAAGGCAAGCTGAATTTTGATGACACAGGAGATGAGAAGCAGGAATAGAAGTGGTTGTAATGTGCGAATTACGATTTAAAAATGCCGATAGCACATGATAGATAGTCAGTAATGTGAAAACCGGAGTATAGGAGAAGGACGCAGTTCTTTTTAAGGATTCATTTATGATAAATAAGAGTATAGCAGTTCTAATAGCTGTTTTTATGTTGTTAATCGGTTTACAAAGTTATTCATACTCTTCTCCGGATGAAGTGAATAAATATACACAACAATGTAAAAACTTTTTAAACAAACATTCCGGAGAATTAAAGGATGAATCTTTTGAAAAACTGCTGGGATATATTGGCAACGCACAGATCTGTAGAATAGAAAAGATATATAATAAGCTGGACGAAGAAGATAAAGACAGATTAAAGGATGTTTTATTACATATTGAAGATGTTAAAAAAAAATTGTCGAAGAAAAAGCGGGAACGGATCAATGAATCAATCGCAGCTATCATGCCGGCAATAGAGAATGAAGTAGGGGAAGAGCTGTCAAAAGATGGATTAAAGGAGCTGGACATTCTACTTAGAGCCAAATGGAGCGGCATGTTGAAAGCGTTGGAACAGAACGATATTGATAAAGCAGTAAACTATTTTCATCATGCAGCAAGCGATAGGTACAGAAAACTTTTTAAAACGCTGAATCCTGATGGCAGGAAAAAGATAAGTAAGGATCTTGCAAATATTAAAATAGTAAAAGTGGTAACGAATACTGCAATATACAAAATAACAAGTGAATTGAAAGATGAACAGTCCTCTTTTCAATTGGCATTTGTAAAAGATTTACACGGAGAATGGGTAATAAAGTCATTTTAAGAATTAGAGATGTAAAAGAGAACATTCTTATTCTGCTGAAAATATAAAACAGAAGACATGAAAAAAGAGACAATACTAACCAAAATTATATCCACCCAATCTCTCCCTGATTACGAAGCTGTAGATCTTCTGTGGACTACCCTCACAGAGGTTGTAAATATAACGAAAAACGCAGGCAAAAGCGTACCAGAACACGATCGCCAGAAACTGGAATCACTTATAGAAAAATTCTCTGAAGATGAAATGAAAAGGCTGCTAAAAGATGTATCTGTAGACTCATTGGTTTTTCTTGATCCGCCACTGGAAACCGTACTTACCGGCCCCGAAGGAACAGCGGATGACGTTTCAACTATGAGGGCAATTGGAACGTTAAGGTCATCAAGGGATTCTGATCCGAAAGAAGCATTTATTAATCTAGTCAGAGTTTTAAAAACAATATGTGCCCACGTGCTTAGAGAGGATACCGCGCCTTTCGACAAAGGAATTTTATCGTTAACACGCAAAATACTTTATCTGTTTTGCATACTGACGGTTTCTAAATTGCCATAAACTGAAGTGAGCAATTTAATTTTCAATAATATTATGGCCTCTTCCGTAGAATATCTGCAAACAGTGAGACATACATCTCCAGTTTTAACTATTGATTTCAATTACAAGGACAAATCTGTTAGAATCGCGCTCTGGCTTTGATAGTAAGCGTAGGTACTATTAACTAAATTTATGTTTGAAAGGTTTTCTAAATGGAAAAGATTCATGAAATGGTAGTTAAATGTGTTGAAGTATTAGACCCAGAAATAAAAGTTCAATTTGAAGATGTTCCAGCCGGATATTCGTTACCGGATAAAAAACAAATCATACTTCCTCTGTATCAATATGATTTCCTGATGATATTCAGAGCCGCTTTGCGCGAGACTGCACATGTTCTGTTTAGTACGAAGGTTCCTGAATGCAATCTGGAATATGAAGTATCCATGTCCCTGGACACTATAGAACAGGCCTTTGTCAATTATCATTTCTGCCAGCGTTTTCCAAAGTTTGAAGTAACATTAAACAGATTCTATAAAGAAGGTATTGAAGGTGCTACAGTAGGTGGAGTTATTGGCGCTGATGACTTCTGGAAGGAACTTGAATATGTCCTGTTTGATGTAGACGTGGCAGAAGGATGCTATAGCGATCGTTGCAGGAAATTATATGACAATGGAATTATTCAAGAGCTCTGGGAACTGATTCAATCAGCCAAATCCACAGAGGAGCTTATACCCGGTGCAAAAAGCCTGGTACAGAGGTTCAAAGATCTGAGCGTTGATTTTCCCAGTATAGACAGGAGTCATACTCCTCAGTGAATGTGGATGAGAACCGATACTTTAGAAAAACTTTAAGCTGTGATTGTAACTGTTTAAACTTAAATGTGGCCGTTCTAATATGGCCTCAAAAAGTACTAAAATTATTGAGAATATTTTTACAATTTTACACAGGAGAGATAACAGAAAATGGATATGTACGAATTCAGATTAACAGTTAGTTGGGAAGGCGGAGGAGATCAGTTATTCATTATCAATGTGGAAGCAGGGAACGAAGAAGATGCAAAAGATCAGATAGGATACTTAGTTGAAAACAAACTGAAAGTGCTGGCTTTAGCACAAATAAAGGCAGGATAACAGTAAACGCATACTGTCTTATATAAAAAGATGAGTATTCTAGGCCCTATCGAAATATATATCGGGCTTCCTGAAGAATACCTTCAGGAAGCAGCCGAACTCTTCTATGATTCGTTTCAGCAGAAGTTTAAACCGATCATGGACAACAGGGAACAAGGCATCTCTTTCCTGCAGAAGCACCTGAATCTCAAGGGCACTATGGTGGCCTTGAACGGAAAAGAATTGTTGGGCATTGCCGGCTTACAGTACGAAGGATGCCATTTCTTCACCCCATCTTTTTCCGATTTAACCAGCGAATTCGGCTGGCTGCGGGGCATCCTGAAAGTAATCAGGATGCGCATGTTTAATTCTCCTGACCGTAAAGGTGAGTTGTACTTGAAAGCAATTATGGTCCACCCCTCAATGCAGGGCAGAGGAGTCGGCACACACCTGCTAACAGGTATTTCAGATTATGCGAGGGCGCATGATTTCAGCACGATAAGGCTGGACGTCGTGGACACAAATCCTGACGCAAGACGTTTTTACGAACAACATGGTTTTGTTGCTACCAAAATACGAAGGTGCCCTCTACCTTTTCAGTTTCTGTGCCGGCCCATGGGATTCTCATCAGCTATTACAATGATCAAGGAAATTTCGTGAGAACTCCATATTTATCATTTTAAAATATCAGGCATCAAATCATTTAGTTGGTAATTATCAAGAAAAACGTGCTTAAGTATTAAATGATTTAAAAAAAAGGAGATTTCAAAAGTTGAAAATGAAATTAGTGTTGTCGGTTGCTTGCTGCTTATTTCTTATAGTCACCTCTAATGTATACGCGGTAACTAAAGAGAAATTAACTGAGAGGATTAACAGATCTAACAATTACCTTGAAGAGATAATGAAAATCCCTGAAACTTCAATACCGTCAACTCTTTTGAAAAGTTGCCAGGGCATCATAATAATGCGCCAGTATAATGCCGGATTTATTTTTGGCGCCAAGGTAGGTCAAGGTATCGCATTGACCAGGGACATAAGAACACGCAAATGGAGTGCGCCCTCCTTCGTTGCCCGCGCTGAGGTGAGCTTCGGATTCCAGGCTGGAGGACAAATGGCTGATGCGATAATCCTGATAATGAACAGGTACGGAGTTGAGTCATTGCTGTTTACAAAATTCAACTTAGGCGTCGATGCTTCTCTTGCCGTTGGGCCTGTTGGGAGAGATGCAGAAGCCAAGATAGGAACTAATACCACATTTCTGGTATATTCAAGATCAAAAGGTTTGTATGGAGGACTTACGTTTGAGGGTGGTTTTATCTCACAGGATGACGGTGCTAACAAAGAGTTCTACAGAAGGAAAATATCTGCAAGTGAAATATTCAGAAACGAGGACGATATTCCCGATGAAGCAAAAGAGTTGATTAAAACACTGGAAAAATATAGTAGTTTTTAGTTTATAAAATATCAGTGGATGGGCGACATTATCCCATCCACCTACACGCAATCGATATCTACAATTCCTATCTTTCCATTACGTCAGTCGGATTAACTTTTGGCGGCATGATAGAAGGAATCACCTCACCTTTTTTCAATTCCGTAAGTTGGATCTGTGCCTGGGTTTTTGTAGCCAGGCCGAAGATCTTAATAAAGCCGAGTGCCGCATTATGTTCGAAAGTATCCCCGGCATCATAAGTTGCCAGTGAGTGATCGTACAATGATAGAGGTGATTTTCTTCCGACAACAATACAGTTTCCCTTGAAAAGCTTAAGGCGGACCGTACCAACAACGAATCGCTGACTACTCAGGATATAAGCTGCCAGGTCCTGGTGAAATGTTGAAAACCACAAACCGCTATAAACCATATCTGAATACTGAGTTGAAACCATCTCCTTGAATCGGTGAGTTTCTTTAGTCATGACAATTTCTTCAAGCGCCTGATGAGCTTTGTAGAGAACTATGGCAGCAGGTGATTCATAAATTTCTCTGGATTTTATACCAACGATACGATTCTCAAGATGATCAATTCTTCCTATACCGTTATCACCGGCCATAGTATTCAATTTGTCAATGAGGCTTATTCCATCTATCTCCCGTCCATTCAAGGTTAATGGAATACCGTTTTCAAAACCTATTTCTATGTATGTCGCTTCATCAGGAGCATCCTTCGCATTTTTTGTCATCTTATATATATCTTCAGGTGGCTCTTCCCATGGGTCTTCAAGAATTCCGCATTCAATACTTCTTCCCCATATATTTTCGTCTATGCTGTAGGGGTTTTCGGTACTTACGTCGATGGGAATATTGTTTTCCCTGGCATAAACCATTGACTCATCTCTGGTCATGTTCCACTCTCGCAGTGGCGCAATTATCTGAAGAGAAGGATCCAGCGTGTGTATGGCAACGTCAAACCGAACCTGATCATTTCCTTTCCCGGTACAACCGTGAGCAACGGCACAAGCACCTTCCGCCGCGGCAACATCAACCAGCAGTTTTGCTATCAACGGTCTGCCCAGTGCGGTCGCGAGAGGATATGTTCTCTCGTAGAGGGCTCCGGCTTGAAGTGCGGGAAAGAGAAAATAGTTAACGAAAACCTCTTTTGCATCTATAATCATTGATTTGATTGCACCGGTCTGTATTGCTTTTTCCACTACCGGCTTCAACTCCTTGTCCGTTCCCAGATCAATGGTCAGCGCTATTACGTCCATGTCGTACTTATCCTGTATCCACTTTATGGCAACAGAGGTATCAAGCCCGCCCGAATACGCCAAGACAACTTTCTTTCTATCAGTTCCCATTTTTCCTCCTTTGTTGTTATTTGGATGTCAATTACTTCGTTTATTTTGTATACGCTTTAGAAAAAAATCCCTGTATCGATTACTTCTGTCAGGCAAAGAGCCTGCCGCCTTCAGCCTGATCATTGTCGGTATAGTCCTGGCAAGTGTACTGGTCGCCCATATGCTGAATACAAATCTAACTATTGGGTTAACAGATTTGTTTAACAGGAAGTTGTACATGAAATACGCAGCTAACAATCCAAAAAAAACGGTTGCAATATATAAACATATTTTACTTCCGTAACGAATACCGTAGCCTAATCCGATTATCACACACCCTATTACAATACTCTTTAACCCATATCCCCTTGTTGAGAGAGAGGCGATTCCTGCAATGGCAGCAATGCTCAGACTTGTATAAAGAATTCCAAGAAAAATTGTTAGATTTGCTGTCAATCCAACCCGTTTTTCAGGAGTGAGTTTGTCTTTAGAAACCATTAAATCCGTCTTTTCGCCTTCTTGTTTACGTCAACATTTCTATAAAAAATCATAAAGTAACATGTTACCATCGCTATGAACACGAGTCAAAGATAAATATATGGAGACAAGAAGAGAGAAACAAGAGGCTAAATACAGAAGGCGGAAGAAAGAGGCAGAAGGAATAAGAGAATACCGAAAACTATATATACCAACAATAATAGATAATTATAGCTTGTGTTTTAATTTAAGATTCCATTTCTAAAATAAGCAGGATATTGACCTTCTATTCATTGGTTGGTTGGTTGGTTGGTTGGTTAGCTCTTTAGTAAATACCATAATTCGATCTAAAAAAAGAGCAACCAAATCCCCCCCAATAAACCCCCTTTTGCAAAAGGAGGAAGAGGAGAAATCTGAGGGAATTTGGTCAAAAGAAATTGCTATCATTCATTATGGATTGTGCAGGTTTTTATTTAAGACCATTCTTAATGAAACATTGTAAATATTTTTTATCGGTTCCCTGAATATGATTAATCAGCCACTGCTTTAAGTATTCAAGTATCTCATTTGCAATATTGCAATCACCGTTAATTACTCTATCCAGGTAAGCATTAGTTCTAAGAGAAAAGTCCCTATGTTCCTCTATGTGGCATTGATACTCCGGATAATTAAACTCTTTCATGTAGGTTTCCTCTGTCTTGAAATGTGTCTTTGCATGTTGAATCATTTCATTTAATATTTCCTGTATCTCTTCTGGTGATTTGCCGCCTTGTTTTGCAATAATTGCTTTATTAACAATATCAACGAATCTTTTATGATCAACATCAATTATTGATATATTTATATTGTATTCTTTGTTCCATCTGATCATTTAGAATATTCCTCATGCATTAAATCAATGACCAGCCACTAGAAAGAGAGGCCGGTAGGCGGGGAAGAGTCTTAACTTTAAAATCCTATATAATTCAAGTTAGATTCTTCATTTTCATACTTGTAGCATCTATAACTTTTGATATACTACAAAAATTATTAACTGCTGGTTCAATGACTATCTTCCTGTATTTGAAAGTTGGCCTCCCTGCCATACTCTGTTATTGAACCAGCAGCATTTAAAAAAGTTGGTATAAATCTCACACAAACAACTTACCCGATTTCCAAAAACCTTCTCGCTTTTCTTACAAATACTTCTGTAATTATAAAAAAGTATAACCGTATTAATATCAAAACACATGCCAATAGCAGCAAGCTGCCTGATATTTTTTATTTAGAATGTAAATACGAAGTAACTCAGGAAATTAACACAACTTACAAACATTCTAAAAGGTTTAATCACTGCATCTGTTGAGTGAACAAAGTTGAATCTCCAGAAAACATATTGTGCCATGACGCAATAGTGAGACTCGCATATGTGTGCCATGGCACACTATTAAAAGTAGCTATTATTGGTATTATCTACCTGCTTTTCATCTCGATTTTATAATCTTTAATCTTTCTATAAATATTACGCCTGCTAATGCCCAACAACCTGGAAGCCATGGCTTTATTACCAGCTGCTTTTTCAAGTGCCTGTACAATTGCCAGTTTTTCATCAGCTCCCACATTTTTGAAAAGAGTTGTTTTTGTTGCAAAAAAGTTCTCAAAAACCGGAGGTAGATTTTTAAGTGTAATGGTTTTCTGATGGCACAGAATAAATGCGTGTTCCAGCGCATGTTCCATCTCCCTCACATTACCAGGCCAGGAATAATCCATGAACACTTTCTGGACATCCGTAGATATACTTAAAACATCCTTGTTTATATTTTTATTGAATTTTTTCACGAAGTGGTCTATCAGAAAGGGAATATCTTCTTTTCTTTCCCTTAATGGAGGCACGCATATTTCTACCACATTAAGGCGATAGTAAAGATCTTCACGGAATTCACCCTGTTCTATTTTTTCACGAAGGGCCTGATTTGTACAGGCAACCACCCTGACATCAACCTTAATAGATGTTGACTCTCCCACACGTTCAAAGGTTTTCTCCTGTAGAACCCTCAATAGTTTCACTTGTATCTTAGGTGGCATATCTCCGATTTCATCCAGAAGAATTGTGCCGCCATCTGCCATCTGGAATCTACCAACCCTATCCTTTACAGCACCGGTAAAGGAACCTTTGATGTGTCCAAAGAGTTCACTTTCGAGTAAGTTATCAGACAGAGCAGAGCAATTTACCTTAACCAAAGGCTTATGGTTCCGTCCTCCTTTGTAATGTAATGCTTCAGCTACCAGCTCCTTGCCGGTACCACTTTCACCAGTAATCAGGACGGTACTTTGAACATCGGCAAGATCTTCTATGTAGGAATAGATTGTCTGCATCTTTTCACTTTTACCAATAATGTTATGAAGACGTTGACGCTCTTTCATTTCTCTCTCAAGGCCAGCCAGATGAGTTTCGTCTCTCACGACTAAGACTGCACCGGTAAATGTCCCTTGATTATTAATGAGTGGATATGTATTAACGGTTACAACCTGCTGAGGGCATGATCCGTGCCTGCATTCCAAATGGTATATTTCAGTTGGTTTTTTCCCCTTAACGGTTTCTGCAAGAGCATCTATACACCTTCCCTCACAATGCATCAGGAGAGATTTAAATGATTTTCCGATAGAATCACGAGACATGTGACAGATACTTTCAGCAGCTTCATTGATTTCTATAACAATCATATCTTTATCTACCGTTATGATTGAATCCTTTACGCTCTTGAAAATAGCCTCAAGGTTTGAACGGTACTTTTCCTTTTCGTCTGCCAGCGCCTTATGCTTCATTGCTGTCTTTGTTATGTGCATTAACGAATCCAGCTGGACGGGCTTGGAAACATAGTCAAAAGCTCCCAATCGAAGCGCATCTGAAGCCGTATCAAAATCAGGTGCTGCCGTAATCATAACAACCGGACAATTAAGTTTTCTCGTTTTAACCTCCTTCAAGATATCGATACCGGATTTACCTTTCAGGTTAATGTCTGCCAGGATTAAATCAATATCAGATTCGTCAATCATTTTCAGAGCATCACCGTAATCTCTGGCGGTAGCAACCTCGTATCCTTCTTCTGAGAAAAAGTCTTCAAATGTAAATCTAATATTTTCTTCGTCGTCTATTATGAGAATTTTTGCCATTGTCTTTGTTTCACTCCTTGCACCCTTTCAAGGTGCGATGATTGGTTCTTTATACTCTGGGTTAAAGCCCCGGGCTTTACGATCAGGCCCTTCCAGGGCCTCAATTACATAGAGTAAAGTCCTTTTTTAGCAATTATCGTCCTATACATCAGATTACATCCAGAAGATCCAGTGAAATGTGTTCCAAATCTAAATTCGGATACCCAATTATCCACAGCTAAAACCTCCTTAAAGGACAAACAATATGCCAAAACAATTAAAAAAGGATTAATCTGCTCAGGCTCCACACTCCTACACTTAAGTATCTAATTCATATTTGTTTACACAATCTTATCCCGTATTAATAAGGCCTGTTTTTGGTAATCACACCTTTCTACAGCCCGCCATAAGTGTGCCATGGCACACTTATGTGCCGTCACACTATTGTAGCATGGCACACTTGTTAATCAATATTATTGCAGAATTACACCAATTCATGATTTCAATGACCCAATTACTATAAATCTTCTGTCTCATTTTGCCTTGACAATATTTTCATGTAAAATTATAATCTGCTTGAGTTTATCGCAAATAATAATTGAATAAAATAATTAATTTATCAGTCTGACCATGGACGAAAAAGTCTCATCCAGAAGCTCTGTAAAGGCGATCAGGGGTGTTATAGGGAAATTCCTTTCTACGCCCTCTTTTTTTGCAATACCAAGGATCAATATCCTCCTTTTTATTGCAACATTTTGCACTACTTACATAATGAACGGCCCCGGTTATGCCATTTGCATAATGGTAATTCTGTTTACACATGAGATGGGACATTTTATTATGTGCAGAAAGTATCATGTTGATGCGTCATGGCCGTATTTCCTTCCATTTCCCTCTTTTTTTGGCACCCTCGGTGCAGTCATCAAGATGAAGGGCCGCATTCCCAGCAAACGCGCTCTATTTGATATTGGAGTTGCAGGTCCGATAGGAGGTCTGATCTTTGCAATCCCAATCACTCTAATTGGATTATATCTTTCAGAAGTCCAACCTATTCCAAAGGACGCAACCAGTTATTTAGGATTGGGTGAACCCATACTCTTTTCATTTTTTTCAAAAATGATGGTAGGCGAGGTAACAGAGGGTTTTGATATTATCTTAAATCCAATTGCTTTTGCAGGATGGGCAGGGCTTTTTGTTACTGCACTTAATCTGATGCCCATCGGGCAGCTTGACGGTGGTCACGTCATTTATGCATTAATAGGGAAACATAGCACCATCGTATATAAAGTGGGAATAGGAATATTTTTTCTTTTTGCAATATTTGTTTTTAAAGGCTGGATCCTTATTGCCGTGTTACTATTGTTATTTGGATTTAAACATCCTCCACCAGAGGATCCATTTACACCACTTGATTTTAAGCGCAAATGCGTAGGAGTGTTAATGTTGGTTATATTTTTTCTCTGTTTTACTCCAATTCCTTTTAAAATATGAGAAATCCATCTTTACATTAGAGAACAATGAAAAAAAGAGTAGTGATTGCAATGAGCGGTGGCGTTGACAGCAGCGTCGCCGCTCATTTTTTAATTGAACAGGGTTACGACGTAATCGGTTTGTTCATGCGCCTTGGAAATACCACAACTGCACCCCCACCCGACAGAAAAACGGCAACGTGCTGCAGTGCTGAAGATGCCAAAGATGCCAGGAACGTGGCATCATCTCTTGGTATTCCCTTTTATGTTATTAACTTTGAAGAGGAATTTAACGGTATTATCGAATACTTCTGTGATGAGTATTTGAAAGGAAGAACTCCCAACCCCTGCATAATCTGCAATCAGGAACTCAAGTTTGGTAAATTGCTCAAGTTTGCAGATTACCTTAAGGCCGATTATGTGGCTACAGGTCACTTTGCCAGAATAGAGAGGCTCAATGAACGATACGTTTTGAAAAAAGGAATCGATGATAACAAAGACCAGTCTTATGTTCTATTCTCACTTGACCAGAATCAATTGTCCCGCGCCATGTTTCCACTCGGAAATATGACCAAAGAGGAGGTTCGTAAAGATGCATCTAAAGTAAACCTGAAGACAAAGGACAAGCCTGAAAGTCAGGATATCTGTTTTGTTACCGGTAAGAGTTACAGTGATCTGATTGTTGAAAAGGTAGGAACAGAAATTGGCACCGGCACATTAAAAGATACAGACGATAACACTCTGGGCACACATGATGGCATTCACAACTTTACCATTGGACAGAGAAAGGGATTGGGAATGGCATTTGGTGAACCAAGATACGTAGTTGATATTGATCCCGCGAAAAATACCGTTACCGTTGGGGTTGCGGAAAAACTTATGAAGGACACGTTCACGGTAGATAAGGTAAACTGGATTGCAATTGAAAAGCTGGAAAAGGAGTTGTCTGTTTCAGTAAAAATCAGGTATAAGCATGACGGCGCTCAAGCCGTAATTTATCCGCTGGAACACAATCGCGTCAGGGTTGAATTAAAGCAACCTCAACGCGCCATAACGCCGGGGCAGGCTGCCGTCTTTTATGATGGCGATATCGTTATCGGAGGCGGATGGATTGAGAGGAATTGAGGGACTATGGGTTGATTATTGTAGATTGAAGATTGAAAAGGATAAAGGCGAAAGGAAAGATTGAATACTGATTACTGAAAATTGAGGTATGCAGAGAGAAATAGCGAATGGCAAGTAAAATAAGAAGGCGTTGTGAGTGGGGGACTGTCAGTCAGCTTTATATTGATTATCATGATAATGAATGGCGATTACTAGAACAAAACTTGAATTTTCTGAAAAGTGTAACGCCTTTTAATAGCTGTGCTTACGGGATTAATAAAAATGATATGTTGAAAAAATGTAATAATTATGGTAT
>CAXMPV010000005.1:0-20139 GCA_964195175.1 uncultured Thermodesulfobacteriota bacterium
GCTCTATCAGACTTGCGATATTCTTGATAGAGTAATCAACCTCCATGTCATAGTACTCTGAAACCTTTACCAGCATACTGTCAAGTTCACCGGACTCCTCTCCCGCAGACATCATCTGCACTACCATAGGAGTGAATAAGCTGCTTTTCTTTATAGTTGCCGTAACGCTCTCACCACGTTTCACACCTTGTTCAATATCATTGATGACTTCAGATATCGGGACATTCTCCACCACCTCTGCACATATCTGCAGGTTCTCAATGATTGACAGTCCGCTTCGATTAAGAGTTGACATCGTTCTGCTGAAAACAGACATTGCAATCTTGAGAAAAATAGGCCCGAAGACAGGTACCTGCAGTTTTAACAAGTCTAATTGACGGCGCCCTTTATAGGTTTTAGTATATGCTTTAAAGGAGAAAAACAGAGCTCCTGCCCCGACAAAAAGAACGTACCAGTAGTTTGTAAAGAGGTAATTGGCCTCTATCAGTATCCTTGTCGCCAGGGGAAGTTCGAGATCAACCTGTTGAAAGATTGACATAAAATTAGGAACTACGAATTTCATGAGTATAAGTATCGCTATTAACATGGCGCTTATGACTATCTTCGGATATCGTGTGGCCGCCTTTATCTTCGCCTTGATTTCTGCCGCGTGTTCTGCCAGTGAGGCAAGCCTACTGAGAATGTCGTCCAGGGTACCGGATGCCTCACCTGCCCGTACCATGTTTATGTAAAGTTCCGAAAAGACCTTTGGGTGTTTTGCAAGTGAGTCTGAGAATGAAGCGCCTGTCTGGATATTTGCTGATACCTTAAGGAGTACTTCCTTGAATGTTTTGTTATGCATCTGCTCTGCAAGGCCCTGGATTCCAGAGAGCAAGGGTATGCCGGCAGCAAAGAGGGTGGCAAGCTGACGGTTAAAAACTATGATGTCTTTGTCTTTTACCTTTGGCTTTAGGAAATTTATAGAAAGGCCACTCTTCGCAGGCTTTCCTTCTTTCAGGAAGACCGGTATATACCCCATCTCTCCCAGACGCATTCTGGCAATACCCAGCTCCGTTGCCTCTAAACTCCCTGTAACGGCCAGTCCTGCTCCGTCTCTGGCTTTATAATTAAATAGTGGCACTGTTCTCCTCTTCGACTGTGTTATCTAAATATCGGTTAACTGTATCTATAAGCATGTTCAAGTCATAAGGCTTTGCTATGTACTCATTTGCACCGCATGCGAGGCCCAATTCCCTGTCGGCATCCTGAATCTTTGAACTTACAATAATAATAGGAATATGTTTAAACCGGGTATCAAACTTAAGTAGTCTGCAGAAATGGTAACCGTCCATTTTAGGCATCATGACGTCCAGTATAATGAGTTTCGGTTGTTCGCCGTTTACCATCGTCAATGCGTCTTTTCCATTTGTTGCCATAGCGACTTTGTGACCTTTTGCCTCCATGGCAAACTTTAATGTTTCTGCGCTATAAAGGTCGTCTTCTACCAGTAGTAATTGTCTGTTATCTATCATTTGTATAAAGGCAGGGTAAAAACAAAGTTGCTGCCACCTCTCTCTTTGCTCTCTACCCAGATCCTTCCTCCCTGTGCTTCTACAATATCTTTGCAAATACTTAGTCCCAGCCCTATGCCATAATGTTTTTTTGTTGCGGCATTCTCTACCTGATAGAACTTTTCAAATATTTTATCCTGTTCTTTAAGGAATATGCCGAGCCCATTATCCTTAACGCTGATTTCTACCTTATCTTCCACAGATTTAGTGCTTACTACTACTTCTCCGCCATTGTTGGTAAACTTAAAGGCATTATCCAGAAGGTTTAGCAACACCTGTCTTATCCTGTTAGAATCTGCAAGGACATGAGATGTATTTCCATTGTTATTTACAAGTGATATTTCCTTCTCTTCGGCTTTGAACCATTGGCTCTCCATTGCACTTTTTATAACTTTGCTGAGATCTACCTTCTCACGCTTTAACGGTACTTTTCGTATTTCTGACATGGCTATATCCAGAAGTGAAGCAGTCAGGTTTGTTAGGTATTCGACACCGTCGTTTATGATGTGTAAGAATCTCTTCTGGGCGTCTGTGTTTGGTCCAGGTATTTCCTGGAGTAAGAGATTTACTGAATTCTTCATGGATGTTATAGGGGAGAGTAGTTCGTGAGAAGCGACAGTTATAAATTCTGACTTGATCTGCTGAAACTCTTTGTCCCTTGTAATATCTTTAAACACGACGAAACAGCCTTTCTTTCTCTTGTTGTTAATCTCTTCGTTTATTTCAATGCAATCTACTCTTATTACTCTGGTCTCCAGTGCCTGAAAGGTTATCTCTTTAGAAGTAAGCGTATCCACTTCTCCTTTCAACCATCTTGATATATTACTCAGCCCTGAACTATTCAGCAGTGCTATTGTATTCTGCTTATCGATATCCCTGTTGATATTCCCGCCAAGCAGCCAATTAACGGCAGGATTAACTACTACTGAGTCGTCATCTTGAGTGATTATTATCACGCCTTCAGACAGGTTCTCTACGGCAAGATTAAACCTCTCTAAGTTTTCATTAAATCTGGCCTCCTGAGAAAGGTTCTTGTTACTGTTAATCATAGCGATTGCATTTGATGCAAAGATGGCAAAAGATTTGAATAACCATTCATCATGGGAAGTAAACTGGCCTTTTCCTTTTTTATTTACAACCTGAAGTACTCCAATCACCTTATTATCCCTTCGTTTCATAGGAATAGATAAGACTGTCTCTGTTTTGTATTCCAGCATATTATCAAGTTGAGGATCAAACAGAGGACTTTGGTAAGCATCTTTAAGGTTGATAGTTTCTGATGCCTTTGCAACATAGCCGGCTAAACCACTGCCAAGTGGTAAACGTACTTCTCCGGTTTCTCCATTGCGGACATAAAAACATTTGAATTCATTGTTTTCCTCATCCACCAGGAACAGATTGCACATATCTGATTCTAATATTCGTTCGGCTTCAGTTATTACAAAGTTGAGCAGGGATGCCTGTTCATTACACAGAAGCATTCCAATAGAGGCGTTAAGCAGGCGTGCCAGCTTCTGTTCTGTTTTCCGAGTAATATTGAGCACGCTCATAATTAAATCGCTTGTTGTATGGCCTAAATCGATTAATACATCTCCTAACGCCTTACCATTTACCTTCTGTATTTCGAGCGCTTCTTCTATCTGGTGTTCATTTACTATCTTCTTTCCCACTAATAACTGCCCGAACATCTGTTTTTTTTCTTCTTTAATTATCATAACTTGTTATTGCTTTAATTTATTTTCAGGTTATTAGAGGCAAGGTTCTTTATCTTCTGTTCCAATAAAAAACCCACGGCTTTACGTACCAACCTCACAGTTGTTTTGCCTTTGTCACGCTTGTTACTATCGCACTTAATATTCCAAAACCTTTAAATTCTAAAGATTAATTTTAATATTAATTTAAGCACCAGTAATCAAACATGTTATGAAATAAAAATTTATAATTTCTAAAAACAGAAGTAGGGGAGGTGTGATAAGAAATACGTGTTTTTGTGTCACAATGAAGCACGCAGAGGTTAAAATGGGATTAAGGGACTACGTGTTACGGGTTGCGAGTTCTTACGAAAGCATGACTGCCCCATTATCGTGAGGATTCCAGATTTACGAATGACGATTTAAGAAGCAAGAATGACCATTGACCAATAACTTTAGCTCACCTGCCGCCAATTGTTACATTTTTGATCCTGATGTGCGGCCCACCGTCGCTTACGCGCAGGGGGGATTGTCCGCCCTTGCCGCATCCGCCGAGACCTCCGAACATGACACGATCATTGCCGATTGCATCTATGTTCATTAATGTTTCAAATACATTACCTGTCAACACTACATCTCGAACCTGCTCACAAATCTTTCCGTTTTTTATTTTATATGCTTCCTCTGCACTGAAAGTAAACATTTCTGTATTCGTCTGGCCGCCAAGTGATCCCTTTGCATAAATGCCGTCGTCTACACCTGCCAACATCTCTTCAAACGTTTGATCGCGGGATTCCATATATGTATTAGTCATGCGCACAATCGGTTCACTGCCATAGCTGATAGCCCTTGCATTTCCTGTCGGTTTCTCATTCATTTTGGCTGCCGTTTCTCTTGAATGCAGCCGGTTGGTCAGGATTCCGTCCTTTATCAGGTATGTTTTTTGAGTGGGGGTGCCCTCACTGTCATATTTATTATACCCCGCTTCTCCTACTAATGTGCCATCATCTACAATAGACAATTCATCGGAACCGAAGCGTTTTCCAATTTTCATAATCTCACGGAGCTTCTGGTTCTCATAGATAAAATCTGCTTCACTAAGATGTCCAAATGCTTCGTGTGTAAACACGCCGCAAAGTTTTGGGTCAACAATTACGGTATGCTTACCTGCCTCCACGGGTTTTGCGGAAAGTAGATCGACAGCTCTCTTTGTAACCTCTTCACAGCTCTCTTCGAAGTTTTCAACTTTACTGTATCCCCTGAGATCTCCAATTGAATTATATGCCTGCTGCACATCCATGCCGTCCTTTGCCATTGCCATAACTGAGACGCCACAGAATATATTTTTGCAAACTATAAAACTTCCTTCCAGGTTTGCGAAGTAAAGCGTACTGTGAGAATCCACATATCTTACACTGGAAGTCTGGATTTTGTTTGAAGATAAGATTATGTTATTGTACTTTTGGCATAAATCGTGTTTGTCGATCAGCGAGACGTCTGCCGGGTCTACATCAACCGGCGTCTGTACAACATCGTTGATCACCCTGGTTTCTGCCAGAGAAACATCCGTATTACCAACCAGTGTAGCCTGCTCACACGCCATTTTGACATAGCGGGGTAAATTTTCAATATCATTGAAGGCTACGAAGCCCCATCCTCCATTGACAAGAGCGCGTACACATCCGCCCATCATACTGCTTTCACCTATACTCTCCAATTCCTTTCCTACATAAGAGACTCCGGTTCCTCTTCCCTCATTAATACGTATTTCTATATGATCTGCTTTCGCAGATTTTAAAGCATTTTTTATCAGTTTTTCCATTTTAGTTTGTACCCCATGGTTAGCTTATATCTTGTTAATTAACTCTTCAAATTTTTCTTCATTTAAAATTGTTGTATTTAGTTTCTCTGCCTTTTCAAGTTTTGACCCCGGTGATTCACCAGCTATAAGGAAATCAGTCTTGCCGCTTATGGATGATGATACTCTGCCTCCAAGGCCATTTATTATATCTTCTATTTCCTCCCGTGTATACCCATTTAGAGTCCCAGTTACAACAAAAGACTTTCCTGCGATGTCAGATGTCGTATTTGTTTCATTATGTGTGGCATTCAAATTAACGCCTGCTGCTTTTAGTTTGTTGATAATGCCTTGTGTATGACTGTTTGAGAAGAAATCTACTATGCTTCTTGCCATGATATTGCCAATTTCAAAGATCTCTTCCAATTCTTCAACAGATGCATTCATTAGTTTATCGAGCGTGCCGAATTGCTTTGACAATACATCTGCAGCATGAGAACCAACATTCTGTATTCCCAGTGCACAGATCAGGCAGTGTAAATCTCTGGTCTTGCTCTCTTCAATTGCATCGATGAGGTTTTGAGCAGATTTTTCACCCATTCTCTCCAGTGGTACAAGGTCGTCAAATTTCAGAGAATAGATATCAGCGTAGTTTCTAATAATCGTTTTATCTACTAATTGTTCGATCAGGGCCGGGCCAAAACCTTCTATATCCATTGCGTTTCTACTTGCAAAATATATTATCCTTCTCTTCGCCTGGGCGGTGCACTGAGGATTGTAACATCTAAGATATACTTTTTCTTTGATAACAGATTCTTTGCAGACAGGACATTTTGTTGGCACAGGAAACTCTTTTTCGTCACCTGCGCGTTCTTCCTTCAAAACCTTAACTACCTGGGGGATAATTTCTCCCGCTTTCCGGATAACGACATGATCTCCTTCGCGGATATCTTTTTTCACAATCTCATCAAAATTGTGAAGTGATGCTCTGCTTACCGTCGTACCGCTTAGCTGGACAGGGCTTAATTCTGCCACCGGTGTTAATGTGCCTGTCTTGCCAACCTGTACTGTTATCGCCTCTATCTTTGTGGTTGCTTCTTCCGGGTGGTACTTATAGGAGATAACCCAGCGAGGTGCTTTGCTGGTTGAGCCCAGTTTATCATGAAGTGCTAATGAATTAACCTTAATTACCATTCCATCTACCTGGTAATCAAGATTCGCTTTCTTTGTTTCCCAGGAATTGCAGTATGAGACCGCTTCGTCTATATTTTTACATAACTTATAGTGCAGGTTTACGGGAAAGCCGAATTCCTTAATAGCTTCAAGGCATTCAATGTGGGTGGTAAATTTACTATTTCCGCCAAACCCTAAGGCATAGGCAAATAAGCTGAGGGGCCTTTTGGCCGTTGTTTGAGGATCAAGGAGTTTAAGGGAACCTGCAGCCGCGTTTCTGGGATTGGCAAATTGAGGTTCGCCAGCTTCTTCACGTCTTTGATTCAGTTTCTGAAAATCCTTGTCTTGCATATAAATTTCACCACGGATTTCAATCACCGGTGGTATCTTGATGTTATCTGCACATAAAAATCTCAAGGGTATGTTCTTTACCGTTCTTAAATTCGTTGTGACGTCGTCTCCCCTGTAACCGTTACCTCTCGTAGCGCCACGCGTGAAAACTCCATTTTCATACCACAGCGTAATTGCGACACCATCAATTTTGAGTTCTACAACATATTCTATCTCATCAACCTGCCCGACGTTGTCCTCCGGTATCGGTATAGACTGGTCATTCCGGCTGGCGTCTTTTAGCACCCGTTTGATTCTTTTGTCAAATTCTCTTAACTCCTCATCTGAATACGTATTATCGATGCTGAGCATAGGTACCTTGTGTTCGAATGGCGTAAATTCCGGGACAGGTTCACCGCCTACGCGTTGAGTTGGAGAGTCAGGTGTGATAAGTTTTGGATGGGAACTTTCAAGCCTTTTCAGCTCTACCATCAGTTGATCATATTCATAGTCCACAATTTCCGGCATATTCTCGACATAATATCTTCCATCGTGGTATCGTATCTTTGTGCGAAGGTTTTCAATCTTCTCAATTACGTTCTTATTCACACTTATTCTCGTTCTTAACCAGAAAAATACGAAAAATTGAGCAGAAATGCCGAAATATACAACTGTGGCCTCTATTCGTCTATTATTTTCCAAATAATACACGAGCGTTAGATGAAAGACAAAGATATTTTATTCACTGCTGTGACTTATACTATTACACGGTAGAGTCTTCTTTTTTAGAAATTTTTTTTAGTGTCACAAAAAGTTAAAAGTGCCTAAAGTTTGAAGTGAGCTAAAGTTGTGGAAAAACCAAATCACTTGTTTTTTGACTTTAGGCACTTTAGTTCACTTTAGACACTTCAAACTTAGTTGCGGCTACGCCGCACTATGTGGTATTCTGCCTTCCTCTATAAGCGAAAAACCTTGACAATAAAAACTGTTTTTTATAGACTTTAGAGCTTATATTTTAAAGATCTTTATAAACCCATTGTAGGGTGTTTTTTCCTGCCAGTGTGGGTAGCAAGCCTTTTTGGGTCATGGACATATATTCAGGAACGAATTACTCATTTCTGTTTAAATAATCTTAAAATCTTTCTATAGCCAATTGTTAATAAATCATTAACTTTACATTAAGGGGTTGTAATGTTTGGGAAAGAAAAAGAATCAAAAGAGTTTTTTGAAGTATTCAAAACGCCACATGATGCAGAAGATAAATGTGACAGTAAAGTGTTTCAAAGAGAGCAAGTGAATCCAACGGTTTTTTCCCGACCGGGTCAGAAAAGAAGCGAAGAGAACACTGTATCTGACACTATCAGAGATGAGAACAAAGAGACGGAACAGCTTGGCTGGATTCAGGATTCGCGAAAAGATGGAGAGGTTCCAACTGATACTAAAAAGCCTAGAAAGCTATTTCTGAATGAAGTTGTTATTAAGCAGGAAACTTTGATTTTTAGCGCATTAGGAGCTGTTTTCTTATCATTAGCTTGTTTCTTTGTAGGTTATAAGATTGGCATTAAAAATGAATTAGCACCTGAGATAGTGCAGAAATCTGTTGAATATGCTGAGCTTGAAGGAGGGGTTAAGTCGGTACCTAAGGGTAGGAAGATAAAAGCTGTAGATTTGTCACTAAAGAAGCCATTAATGGTAACAGATAAAAAGGCGGGAAATGTTAAATGGACTCTTCAGATTATATCCTACAGCGATACAAAACAACATATTAAGAAGGCGCGTGATCTGGCAAAAGCCATCAAAAATATGACGAACTACAATACATTTGTGGCAAAGAGAGGTAAGGAAATTGTTGTATGTACAGGTAAATTTAATTCTAAGGATAGTAATGAACTAAAGAAGGCTTTGAATTCAATCAGCAAGTTAGAATACGAAGGAAAGAAGCAATTTGCAAGTAGCTATCCAATTCAAGTGCGATAAGGAAGAAAGGGTAAAAAATGAGTATTGACAAAAGTCTTGCGTTAAAGAGTAAATTGGTCAGGCAGAGAAATGTTCTGACAAGACCGGAGCGTATCAAACATTTAACAGATGAAGGTTTGTGGGATGAGAAAAAATCGGTGTACGGTTTGCCTAAGGTAAAAATTGAAAAGATAAAGAAGAAGGTTAAGGTGAAGAAGGTAGCAGAAGAGACCGAAGGTGCTGGTGATAAGGAAACTGCCTGATGATTGCCGATCGAATGCGTGGATTTGAAGCATCCGGGATAAGAAAGGTATTCGATCTTGCACAGAAGATTAAGAATCCGGTTAACCTCAGCATCGGGCAGCCGGATTTTGATATTCCTGAAGAAGTAAAGAGAGAAGCAATAAAAGCAATAGAAGGGGGCTTTAACCGATATACACGCACTCAGGGCATACCAGAGCTTGGTGAAAAGATTCTGGAAAAGGCAAGAAAAGAACGTGGTATCAAGGGCGAAAGCATAATGATTACTTCCGGTGTGGCCGGTGCTTTAACCCTTGCGTTTATGGTTCTTATAAACCCTGGAGATGAAGTTCTTGTACCGGATCCGTACTTTGTGTCATTTAAACATCTTGTGAATTTTTGCGGAGGTAAGGCAAGGTTTATTGACACATATCCTGATTTTGAGCTTACTCCGGAACGCATCTTGCCGCTGATAACACCACGCACTAAAATCCTCATTATTAACAGTCCGTCCAATCCTACAGGTGTAGTTTACAACCCACAACGTCTTAAAGAAATCAGCGACATTGCAAAAAAACATAACCTGATAATTATTTCAGACGAAATATACAAGAAATTCGTTTATGACATAGAATATCAGAGTATTGGTAAGTATCATGAAAATACGGTAACCTGTAACGGTTTTTCCAAATCATACGCAATGACCGGATGGCGATTAGGCAGTGCAATTGGACCTGCAGGAATTATCGATGAAATGATGAAACTTCAGCAGTACACCTATATTTGCGCTCCATCATTTGCGCAGGTAGCCGGAGTAAAGGCCATGGATATTAATATGGATGTGTATGTAGAAGATTATAAAAAGAAACGTGATTTCGTATATGACGGTCTTAAAGAGCGCTACAAGTTAATCAAACCTGACGGCGCGTTTTATGCATTTCCTCAAGTACCGTGGGGTACTGATGAGGAGTTCGTTACGGAGGCGATAAAGCATGATTTGTTAATCATACCCGGAAGTGTATTTTCAGAAAAGAAAACTCATTTTAGAATTTCCTACGCTGCAACATTCGAGACACTGGAACGTGGAGTTGAAATTTTAAATTCTCTCGTCCAGCCATGCTGAAAATAAAACTACTGTTTGCCGGTTGATTTAGAATAGGCAATGAGTGCCTGCTACCACACTTGTAGATTGAACTAAACTAAAAGAACAGTTTTTATGGTATCTGCCTCTTTTTCTATATTTTCCGTCATCATTTGCTGGAATCTACTCAAATCAGATACATCCCAGTCCATTCCAAATGACTTGGAGAGCTTTATCGCATCACCGTAGAAAAGATTAGCTTCAAAAGGCGCTCTCCTTCGACCTCGAAATTTTTATACATAAGCACAGATTAAAGAGCAAAATAGTTGCCAATTTCGATTATTAGGAATGTTTAATATTTAAACATTTTTCTTCGTTCTATCCATTCGTGTTAGATTTCAGCCCATCTTTGTTGAACAAAATAATTATTGGAGTGTCTTATGAAGATTTATTTTATCAGTGTTTATGGATGTGTTGGGGCGGGGGAGTATTTTCATATTAACGTTAGTTAAAAAAGATATCGTTTATAGCTCGATTTTACAAGACGGTATGAATTTCAAAATAGTTTATCTATTAATGAAATAGAGGGAAAACGGGTATAGGCCATACTGGCAGTTTATGTTGTTATTTTGAACAATATATTTGCTTTTTAAGTGATTGAGTATTAATTCAAAAAAATGAAGATAGAAAAGCAGAATTAGTCTACATATGATTAAGCGCTTTTTTGTATGTTATAAATACTTATCATTAAAAGCATTATCAATTTACAGAATAACATTTATGGGAAAATCTCCCAACGCATTTATCAAGAAAAAGAATCTCCATTGTTTCGTTGTAGCGGATTACAAGTCATTCCCCATTGCTACAAACAGTTTGTATTGTGCTTTGTTATAGGTTGAGGCTGCTTTCAGGTGATCTAGCCTTGATTTTATATAGATTTCCATAGCTTGCAAGATTTCAAAGGGACGGACTGTTCCTAACTGTTGCCTCGCTATACTTTGCTCTAAGGCTTGTTCTCCCAATCGGCTTCCTTCCAGCGCAACCTCCGTTTGCTCTTTGGCTGCCAGTATCTGTTCTCTTGCGCTGATCACTTCTTCATTCACCTGTGCTATGGCTTGCTTCATTTGAATTTTCTGTAAAGCAATTCGGGCATTGTACTGCTTTAATTCTCCGCCGTATGTCAATCTTCCCAAGGGAACTTTCCAGAGAAGCGCTCCATTGAATTCGGCAGTCGCATCGAGTGGACTGAACACATCGCCGAAATAAGAACCTTTAGCATTTACTGACAACTCTGGTAGCAACAGACCGGTTGTAGTTGTTTTTTTCTCCTCATATAACGATTGTAGCGTCAGTTCCATACTTTTCAACTCCGGCCTGCTTTGATATGCCGAATCGAAAGAACCATCCATGCTTTGAGTTATTATCAATTCAATAGGAGCTAAAACTGTTTCTGCTGCAACCAGCTTCATTCCAGGATCCAGATTCAGCAATTTTACCAATGTTGCAGACCTGTTATAGTATCGAGTTCTGGCATTCAGCATTTCCACCCTCATGTGATTGGAATTGCTTTTTGCCAATAGTAGCTCCGATTCAAAACGCAATCCAGCATCCACCTGAGCGGCTATCTGGCTGGCAAGGTCATCCGCTTCCGCTACCAGTTGCTCATAGGCATTGTAATGAAGCTGTGCTGCCAGAAAATCATAGTAGGTCTCTATGATATTCAGCAGGGCTTTGTTCTTTTCAGCCTGTGTCAGGTACTCCGACGCCTTCACTTTGAGTTTGGCAGCTCTGGCTTTGAAAATTCCATCACCAAAGTCCAAAGTAGCGTTTAAACCGGTACCTCCCCAGAAACTCTGACGATCGACATTGGTGAAAATTTTGCCATCACTGTTCATAGCATTTCCCCAAAGCTGGTGAATGGTTGCACCTGCAAAAATATCCGGCAACCACCACTCCTTTGCCTTGGCAAGGTTAGCTAACGCGAGTTTCTGCCGTTGCTTATACTCCTGTATGGTAAGGTTATTAGCTCCGCCTAATTTCAGGACGGTTTCCAGGTTGACCGCCTGCGCGTTATCCTGTGCTTTTGCCAAACCAGAAAATCCAGCAAACAAAATAACCGCCAGTACCATAGTTTTATTAATATATCGTTTCATTTTATAGCTCCCCTGCAAAATCTGTTGACTATATTTTTCTAAAAAAATTTACTGGGTTAATACTTACATAGTTACATTAGTTAAAATCATCGTCTCATTATAAATTTATGTTTAATTTTATTTGATTTTTAAAACAGGTTTTACAATCTGGCCGGGTTGTACCAATCCTTTTCCCTGTACAATCACCAGTGAACTTTCAGTGATTTCAGGGTTCAACACTTCAAAATAGTCTTTGTTTGACAAGCCCTTCCGTAACGGAATACGATCCACTTTCCCATTCTTTACTATCAACACAAAAGGCTGGTCCTGAAAGATCCATTGTGCTGTCACAGGAAGGGAAAGAACACTTTCCCGTCTGCTGATCTGCATAAGAGCTTTGGCATACATACCAGGCTTGATAGAACCATTGGGATTGTCAATGTCGATCTCCACCTGCATGGTTTTGGATGCAGGGTCTAATGCTCCTGCTGTTCTGCTGACTTTAACCTGGAATGATTCACCTGGAAGCTCAGGGAAGGTAACCGTTACGTCCATGCCCGTTTCAATGGCAGTGACATCAGATTCAGGCAGAGGAATCGTTAAACGAATGGGACTGAGCTCCTGCAATTCAACAATACCTTGTGGATTATCTTCGGTTAGACCGCTTTGTACCAATGCGCCATGATCTACAAATCTTCTAGTGATTTTTCCTGCAAAAGGCGCTTTCACAGACAAGAAATCCATCCTGTCTTTTATAGCATTTAAGCTGGCGTTTACAGAAAAGTATTCTGCTTCTGCATTCTCTACCAATTGTAATGGAGTAATCGCAGGCGCTTTTTCCTGAGTAGATTTCAAGCGCTCATAAATAGATTTTTTTGCTTTCAGCTGAGCTTTCTTTTGTTCATATTGTCTTACCAGTTCCGGGTTGGCCAGTTCTGCAACCACTTCTCCCTTGCTGACCATATCGCCAATATCCATGACTATGTTTTGTACATACCCGCTTTCCATTGCATAAAGTGTTACCTTCTGGTTAGGCCGCGCAGTGCCGGTAATCAACACCTCTGCAACGAATGACCGCTTTTGTGGCTTTACTACTTCAACGGATTGGGTTTTGTTGTTTTCGGATACCCCATCTGCGGTTGGATCGTTAGAGTTTTGTTGTCCTCTACTACAGGAAGACATAAAAAGAGAAGCGGCCAACAGGCCAACCATTGTATATTTATGTTTTATCGTTTTCATTTTATTAACTCACTTTAGTTTGAATGGTTAAAAAAATTGGTAAAATTGAAAAGGCTAAAAATTGGAACATTTTTTCACTATTTCCAATTATATCAATTGTTTGTTTTAGCAATAAGTGAATACATGATCGGAATAATGTAAAGGGTCAGTAGTGTTGACATAAAAGTTCCGCCAATCACGGCTATTGCCAACGGCACATTGGCCTCTGTTCCTGCGCTTCTTGCCATAGCAGTTGGAAGCAATCCGAAAATGGTTGTTCCGGCTGTCATTAGAACAGGACGGAACCGGTCAGTTGCTCCGTTCACAATGGCTTCCCTTTTGGTTTTCCCTTCCTTAATCAAACCATTAATTCTATCGATCAAAATGTTTCCGTATGAAACCGCAATCCCAACCATCATAATAATCCCCATAAGCGACTGAATGTTCAGGTTGGTACCTGTTGCCCACATCAGTAAAGCCACTCCTATAATCCCAAGTGGAAACGCGATGATGATAATTAATGGTTGCCTGAAAGAACGGAACAGGGGAATAATAATCAGGTAGGCCAGTATCACTGCCAGTCCCAAACCAAGTCCCAGGTCACCAAAGGAACTTTTCATGGTGGCAATCTCGCCACTGAATGTCACTTTGTAACCCTTTGGAAATTCCATTGCATTGATGCGTTTTTGTATTTCATCCGAAACATATCCTATGTCCGCCCCTTCTACATTAGTGTATACATTGAACTCCCGTTGAAGGTTGTAGTGGTTAATCTCTACGGGGTTTGTTGATTCACTGATCTTGGAGAAATTACGAAAAGGAACAGGCTTGTCATGTGTTTTACTGGAAATATTTACATTTTTAAGCACATGTTCATCATTAATCAGGTATTCAGGATACGTAACTCCCACGTAGTAGTGATTTCCATTTCGCTCATCTATCCAGAAAGCCTTATCGAATGTAGCCGAAGAGTTTAAGGCAGACACAATGTTCTTGATGGCGTCCACCGGATCTACTCCTAATTCCGCAGCCTTGATACGATCAATGTCAATGTCCTTAGTAGGTTGGTCAATCCGCTGCAAGATCCTCACATCCCTTGTTTCCGGAATTGAAGATATGGCAACCTTTAATCGTTCGGCTATTTGCCTGAGCACTTTCAGGTCGTTTCCGATAATCTGAACATCCACCGGGGACGATTTCCCTTCATTGAGCGCTGCCGTAATCAATCCGCCTGTATTAAAACTAATCTCTATACCGGGAAAGCCATTTTTTAGCTTTTTTCTCAAACGGGAAGCATAGTCGAAGGTACTGACGGTATGTTTTTCCGTTAATTGCACACCGATAAATGCATCCTGTGTGCCGGAATTAGGGGTATAAGCGGCAGGCAGGTCGTAGAATATTCCTATGTTGGAAATGATCTGTTTCAGGTCGCTGCCTAATTCTTCACGTATCACTTGTTCCATTGCAATAATGGTTTTTTCCGCTGTTTTTAAAGGTGTTCCCGATTCCATTCGCACCTGTATCTCCATTTGCCCTACATCTGATTGAGGAAATAATTCATAGCCTAATTGGAATTTCATCACAAACAGTGAAAACAGAAATACTCCTGCCGTTGCGCTCAATACATACCATTTGTATTTCAGAGCTGTGATCAAGCTGCTTTCATAGCGATTGCGTAAGCGGTCAATAAATCGTTGAATAAAGCCAAGTGTTGATTTCTTCGGTCTGTTATCAGTATCAGGCAGTTTGTTGCGAAACAGGTAAGCTGCTGTCAGAGGGACCAGGGTGAGAGCGAATATATAAGACCCGGCCATAGCTCCTGCCACTGTAATGGCAAGAGGTAAAAAAAGAAACTTTGCCATACCTGTCAGGAATATTACGGGGAAAAATACTACTATAATTACCAGTGTTGAAGCCAGGACAGGTGTGGCCACTTCCAATGCTGCATCCTGAGCAGCCTGCCATGCGGACTTGTTCATCTTTAAGTGCCGGTTGATGTTTTCCAGCACCACGATGGAGTTGTCCACCAATAGTCCCAACACCAATGCAATCCCTCCCAGCGTGATGCTATTGATCGCCTGTCCTGTTATTGACAACACCAAAAATGCAAAAAGTACGGATAGCGGCAAGCTGATTGAAACGATTAAAGCGGAACGAAAATTCCCCAGAAAAAGGATGAGTATAATTACAACAAGCAGCAAGCCTCCCATGCCTGCTCTGGTTAAACCCGCAATAGCTTTTCGCACATAAGAACTCTGGTCGAAAACCACATTCAGTTGAACATCATCCGGCATCCGTTTCTTTAGCTCAGGAATAGCCTTCTTTACACCCTCAACAGATGCTATGGTATTTGCTCCCGGACGTTTAAATATAGGCAGATATACCTGCTCTTTGCCGTCTACGCGGGCAATATTGGTTTGAATTACACTGGCATCTGAAGCGTATCCTACATCCTTGATATAAATAGGATTGCCATTCTTGTAGGTGATAACAATATCGTTGAAGTCCTTGACATCAATAATCATCCCTTTGGCATCTATGCCGTAGTTAATCATACCGATTTCTGCAATACCAGACGGGATCATCGTGGTATTCTTCTGTATGGCGTCATTCACCTCTGTTTGAGAAATCCCGAGCGCTTCGAGTTTAAATGGGTTAACGTAAATATGTACCCTTCTCAATGTTCCGCCGTAAGCTGCCGGAGCTACTATGCCCGGCACACCACTCAACATTTGACGGAGGTTGTAATAGGCAATATCATATAACTCTTTTCCGTTTTTTACCTCGCTGCTTACCGTTAACAACATCAGTGGTTTACTTGCGGTAGGGTCAAACGGTTGCACCATCGGAGGCAATGTGCCCGGAGGCTGGTAATACATATCACTCATGGCATAAGAGGATGTATTGGCCATCGCTTCAGCAGGATCAACATCCTCTCCATAGAAGTTGGTAACGATGCTCACTCCCATAATACTTTTAGAAAGCTGTTTTTCTATGCCTGGCGATTGTCCGGTCCATCTCTCCATTCGGCTGGTAATGTCTTTTTCCACCACTTCGGCAGGCATTCCGGGATAGAGCGTGAGTATCTGCATCGCTGATTTTTTGAACTGCGGTAAAATATCTACCGGCATCCTGGGGATTTGTACTCCCGCTAGCACCGATACTATAATAGCGAATACTAATATAAGGTATGGATTTCTAAATGATAATTTTATCATTACATTCCTTTTTAAAAAACGGCAGGTAAAAATGGTTTAAAAGTCGTGATACGAAGCTATGTTCTCACTAAATTATAAGCAAGCCATCTCAGCAATTCTGTATCATGGTCAGCAACAACACAAGCAAAGGTATTCTGTTTTGTTGGAACTGCGACAAAAGTAATTCCATTCGAACTCCTGGAAAGTACCCTGTTACCTTCAATATACTGCTTCATATCAGAAAAGGTTTCAATGTCTTTTGCGCTTATTATAAAAACTGAAACTGGCGCGTTACAGCAGTGGTACATAACATACGCAACCGAAACTCCGTTAAGATGACACACCTTTGCTCCAAAGAGTTTGATGTGATGTGACTTGATATCCGGAATTGCAGAAATGTCTACAGGAAATGTAAATTTATCTGAAAAGTATCTGGTCACCTCACCGGGAGATATAGATTCTATTGACGGTACTATTTCATTTGTCATATACTCTATGTGACATTTTTGTGCTGCTACTGTCAATTCTCTGGGTTCTTGTCTGTTGTACCCAATCAGCATAATTATTATACCGATTACGGCCGCAGCGGCAGGAACAAGATACTTCCCTAAAGACCAGAAACCTGAACGCATATCTTCTTCTGATTCAGTCTGGTCGCTAAACCGGGGAATCACTCTCTCCCATGTTACATCAGCTTTCGGATCTTTATCGTCCTTTAAGATTGATACTAATGATTTCTCCAACCTTTCCTCATGCGCAAACCTCGTGCTACAGCCGTCACAAGATGAAAGGTGTTCTGATATCTCAAGGTTGGTTTTTGAGTCCAACTCCGAATCAAGGAACAAATTTATATATAGTCTGGCTTCTTTGCAATTCATTGTTAACCTCCATTATTGCGAAATAAACCTGATTCTCTGGCGTAATCACAGAGGGATTCACGTAATTTTGCCCTTGCCCTGTAGAGATGGCTCATTACCGTACCTACAGGTATTTCAATGATATTTGCTATCTCTTTATAAGAGTGATCTGTTATAGCTTTAAGCAGGAATACGGTTCGTTCTGCCATATTTAACTTTAGCAAAGAGTCCTTTATGTTTGTATCCATTCTTTCCAGCAGCTTAAGTGGGTCCTTCAAGATTTCATGGTAAATATTTTCTGCTTCCAGCATTTCAAACATATCCGGATTGTCATGTCCATCATGGGAGGCTTTGCTGTTATCAAGTATCTCTTCATGAAATGTTTCAAAAATATTCAACCGTGTGTGTTTTTTATTAAAATTAAATACGGTGTTTATCAAAAACTTAAACACCCACGCCTTAAAGTTGGAACCCTCTTCAAATTTATCAAAGGACTTGTACGCGCTCATAATCGCCGTTTGTAACGCGTCTTCGATATCATTACTATTCCATATCAAATTCTTACAAACCCCATGCAGGATGTCTTTGTGCGGTGTTAAAAGTTCAATAAATAATTTCTTCTTTTTGTTCGATTTGGTCATAAATATGTATGTAGATTAAATTGCTATAATTGGACTTCTTACCAATCCAACATTAACAAGTCTTTACTAAGGTTGGTCCTCAGATTAAGGATTATATATATATTTCACAGAGGACAGTTTTTATTGCATAAAAATATAATATAGTACAGAAGTAACAAAAAGAAAGAGATAAAAATGAACTAAAGCGCCTTAAGTCAAAAAATAAGAACCGGACACATCCCCACAAAATACCTATCCGAAAAATGTCAGGATATGAATGACAAACTGATTACTTTCGACGGCATATCGGTCAATTGCAATACCTCCGAACCAGAGTGCGATAAAGAGATTCAGCCTGACAAACAGTTTGCCGCTAGTAGTAGGCTCCAGCATGCAGCGTCCGTATCGTAACAAAATACCGGCAAACAGTAGAGTTGCTATCATTAAACCGATACGAATAGCGTCCGCTCTAAGCAGGCCAAACAGGTTGCCTGTGGTGACACCTGCCAATAGAGCAATAATCCAGATCAGGATGAGACGTTTTAATTTTTCAGGTTTTATTCGGGAAAACAGGTTCGGCAGACCGCTACGCCTGGCATCCTCAGGATATGAAAGGGCAAGCAGCCAAAAATGAGGAACTTGCCAGAGCACGATAATACCGGCAAGAAAAATGATCCGATAGTCGAGTGCGGAACCGCCTGCCAAAAGCCATCCCATAATGGGTGCAATAGCTCCGCAAAGCGATCCTGGCAGTACGGCAAATGGGGTAATTCGCTTCAGGTGAGTGTATAGGCCGTTATACCAAATCACGGCAAAGATTCCGAGAAGGAGGACCTGGCTGTTGCGAAGAAGCAAGAGTGCGAATAAACCTGCAATAATCAACAGCACTGAAATTAATATACCGGCACGTATACCCAGATACCCGGTGGCAAGGGGCCGTTTACGGGTACGAAACATGCGGGCATCAATGTCTTTCTCCTGTACCTGATTCAGGGCTGAACCACCAGCCGCCAGAAGCCAGATTCCCACGAATAATAACATTCCCGGAATGACATTCGGCTTCTCTGGATATAGCAAGTAGCCTGTCAACGACGAAAAGGATACCAGAAAAGAGAGATGTAATCGGGTTAATCGGTTAAACATGCTCATAGCATTATTCTGTAAAAATTTATTGCATCTTTTTAAAATTCGAAAAATATATATTTTTATTAAGGTACTAAAGTTTTTGCAGTATGTCGATGATGGCGTCAACTTCCTCGTCCGACAATTCAACAGCTGGCATAACGGCCTGAAATCCGAGTACGATTTCCGCTTTCGGTTCACGAATGGAGCGCAACAGGTAATCACGATCGCTGATTAATGTTATTTCCTGGCCATCTTTCTTTACGATAACCTGTCGGTTGAAAACTCCTTTCAGGCTTGGTCCGATACCACGCGAGCCGTCCAGGGAATGGCATCCGGCACAGAGGTGCTTTTCAAGCAGGGCAAGGCCGGGGTGCTCCTCTTCAGGCCCAGATTTGGTCTGCAACCATTCATCAAATTCCTCTTTCGTCACCGCCTCAACCGTTGTTATCATATCCGCATGGCCCAACCCACAGTACTCGGCACAGAAGACGTTGTATGGACCGGCTTCATCGGCAACAAACCATGCATAGTTTTCCATGCCTGGGACACAGTCTCGTTTAACACGAAATGCAGGGATAAAAAAGCTGTGTATCACGTCTTCAGACAGCAAGCGTACTTTCACCGGTTTACCAACAGGTACATACAGTTTGTTGCTGGTTTTGCCGTTTTCATAAGTAAAAAGCCATGACCATTTGCGAGCGGATCCCTGTACTTCCATGGCGTCTGCAGGGACCCTTCTCAGGGAGAGATATCCCTTCCATCCAAACCAGAACATGGCAAGAACAATAATAGTCGGAATAATCGTCCATGTCAATTCAAGCCAGACAATGTCTTCTTTCGTCTCTTCCGGTACCGGACAGCGCTTGCGGTTATAGCGAATGACAAAATAGATCAAAGTTGTTGCTACACCGATCAGCAAGATGACGTTAATACCTAATATGAAATAAAAGACAGGATCGACCGCCTCGGTTGTTGTGATTAGACTCGGATCCAAGATACCCCCTTACCGGTATAAAACGTCAATAAAAGTGAAGCCGACAAAAATCGCCAAAACACACAATGCGACCAGCAGGCAAAGTTTAAATATAGGCCGGTCATATTTCATGTGCATGAAAAAGGATATGACCAGGGTAGACTTGATAGATGCTATTCCGAGGGCAACCCAGATATT
>CAXMPV010000006.1:0-19607 GCA_964195175.1 uncultured Thermodesulfobacteriota bacterium
TGGTATGCTTATAATTCCAGGATACTTGTTAAAAAAGGAGACTATGTTCTTCGGGGACAGACTATTACTGAGGCTGGCAGTACCGGGAGAGCGAAGCAAGAGAAACTCCATTTTAAAATATTCTTACGCGGAGTACCCGTAAATCCGGTATCTCACTTACGGTAAATGATTATATGTGGATCGCAAAGAAAATAGTATAATTTCGAGTTGAGAAATATTTTGTAATGCCACGCAAATTCTTTCCTTTTGCAGACTTTTTTTATAAACAAATGAAAAATATTTGGGCACCCTGGCGTAAGGAATTTATCTTGAGTAGAAAAGAAGAAAGTTGTTTTTTCTGTGATGCTATAAAAGACAATCAAGACCGCAAGAATCTGGTTTTGTATAGAGGCAAGGAGTGCTTTTGTATACTGAATAAATATCCATATAATAATGGCCATTTAATGGTTGCACCAAACCTGCATAAAGATGATTTGACAAAATTAAGCAGTTCGGAAATGTTGGAATTTATGACATTAACGAGGGACGTGAAGAATGTATTGAGTAAAAAAATGAATCCTGATGGTTTCAATTTAGGGATTAATCTCGGGAAAGTTGCCGGAGCTGGTGTTGTAGGCCACATACACTTACATATAGTTCCGAGATGGAAAGGCGACACAAACTTTATGCCTGTTATTTCTGATACGAAAGTAATTCCACAATCACTTGATGATTTATATGTCGAGTTGAAAAATTATTTTTAACATTTAATATTGAATTAATAAAGTGCTGACAAGAGAAGAACAGGAAAAAAGAGAAGATAGTTATCTGGCTCCATATGCGATGAAGAGCATGAATACGCGTGGAAGAGAGAACCCTGAGAATGAGCACCCCTATCGAAGTGTTTATCAGAGGGATAGAGACAGGATTATCCATTCCACTGCTTTTCGCAGATTGGAATATAAAACACAGGTATTTGTAAACCACGAGGGAGACCATTATCGTACACGCCTTACTCATTCAATAGAGGTTTCTCAAATTGCCAGGAGTATATCAAGGGCGTTATGTTTAAATGAAGATCTTTCGGAGGCAATAGCCCTGGCACATGACCTGGGCCATACACCATTTGGCCATTCAGGTGAAGATGCTCTCAGAATATTAATGAAGCATCATGGCGGATTTGAACATAACATTCAGGGTCTGCGCGTTGTTGATATACTGGAAAAGAGATATTCTCAATTTTCCGGTCTGAATCTTTCGTGGGAGGTTAGAGAATCGATTGCAAAGCACAAATTACTTTCTGATGATCCAAATGTTATTAAATTTGACTTAAGCAAACAACCACTTCTTGAGGCAAAAATTGTGGATATTGCTGACTCTATTGCTTATGACAATCATGATATTGATGATAGCCTGAAAGCAGGGTTGATTAATGAAAGTGGCCTGGAAGAGGTTGAATTATGGAGATATGCAAGAGAGAAGGTAGTGGAACAGTATGGTAGTCTTACTAAAGATATGGAAAATATACACACTATAAAATATCTGATCGACATGGAAGTAACGGATTTGATAACGCATACACAGTTCATGATTGAAGAGATGAGGATTAAAACAACCGATGATGTACAAACGTGTAAAGAAGGATTAGTATCCTTTTCACCTGAAATATCTAAAAAGAAGCTGGAATTGCAGGAGTTTTTACAGCAAAACGCATATAGCCACTACAGAGTTGTTCGAATGGCTGATAAGGCAAAACGGTTCGTAGAGGAGTTGTTTAATGCATTTATTGAAAACCCCATGCAGCTTCCACCAGAATACCAAAAATGGATTGAAGAGGCGGGACTTTATCAGGGCGTTTGTGACTATATTGCCGGAATGACTGACCGATTTGCCCAAGACGAGTACTTAAAACTTTTTTATCCTTATGAAAGAGTATGATGACAGCAGATGTTTCTGTAATAATGCCGGCTGCAGGCCTTAGCCTTCGCATGGGAGCCAATGTAAGAAAGCCGTTCATAATGATAGGTGAAAAACCTATTTTTTTTTATACACTGGATAAATTCTCTAAACTAAAAAGAGTAAAAGAGATTATTCTTGTAGTGAATGAGAAAGATCGAACAACGGTTATTGAAAAATGGTCTGATGAGCTTAAGGCATACAAGGTAACTAAGATTATTACGGGAGGTGAACGCAGGCAAGATAGTATCTACAACGGCCTTGCTCATTTAGATCACGACACTAAAATAATCCTGATACATGATGCCGTAAGGCCTTTGGTAAAAAATGAAGAAATTGAAGCTGTTATTAAAAGTACGGAGGAGAAAGGCGCTGCTATTGTTGCGAGCCCCATGAAATTGACCGTGAAAAAAGTTGACTCAAGTCTTGAAATAATTAAAACGGTTCCTCGGCATGATCTATGGATGGCACAAACACCTCAAGGTTTCAAAAGAGATTTGCTGGTTAATGCTTATGATAAGATCAAAGATTCAAATGAAGAATTTACTGATGATGCAGAGGTGGTTGAAAAAGCCGGGCATACAGTAGGGATAGTTTCGGGGAGCTATGACAATATTAAAATCACAACACGCGAGGATTTAAAACTGGCAGAACTACTATTAGTAAAGTGTTAAAGCAATTCTTTTAGGAAAATTCCATTGCTTATTTTTCAGATTAAAAGTTTTTCAATAATCTGTTTTTCTTGTAGTTATAATCTTCATCTGTTATGAAGCCTTCATCCCTCAATTCCAGATACTCTGCCAGGATCTCTTTAATGTTTCTTTCTCCTACACCATCGTCATGTTCTGCCAGAAGATCACTTTTCTTATGATCGTAATCTATGCCACTTATGAACCCCTCTTCTTTCAGTTTGCGAAGATCATTGAATTTATCTTTTATGCTCTTTGTTTGTTTGCTACCCAGGATTAATGCCTTTCTAAGTTTGTAATCTTCTTTGGTAATAAGTCCGGTAGCTTCTAATTCTTTAAGTTCCAGAAGCTGGTCTTTAATACTCACTCTTTGTATAACAATTTGAGAGGAACCACCTGAAACGATTTTGCCGGTAACTTGCTTATCAGTGGGTGTTTCTTCCTTTCCGTAGTCCTCTTCTTTGACAAAAGTATCTTTCTTTAAATCTATTATTAACCAATTTTCATGCCCTCTTTTAAATTTTAGATCTGGGCGTATGCTTAACTTCCAAAACGAGTTTTTCGTTATACTGAATGGATCAACAAACACATCCTCTGCTGTCTGTCCAAATACATTCTCCTCGCCTTTGTCTTCCGCATCGGTATATTGTATTCTTGAGAATACGATATTTAGTTTATCATTTAAGATGAATAATCCAAATATTGTGTATGCTCCTCCCGACTTAAAAAAGCCTTTTCCTTTATTGGAATTTGAATTAACTAATATGTATTGCGATGGGGACGCCTTTGTAAAAGCATCAGCCATGTGGGATGCCAAGTTCAATAATTCATTCTTCGTAAAAACATTCCGTTCTTTGCTCCAGCCGCCAATGTTCTTTTCTCTAAAATAAATAGATTCAAGCGCATTTGACAACATGTTCTTGTTTAAATATTGGGGATGATCAAGAAATGTTTTTGAAGTGCCTGCAGTACTATTTACGGCTTCAAGCCTTACATAAGTCTTACCCTGATTATATATATTGTCTCTTGGACTTCTAACCTGGCTATCCTTGATCAATGAATTAAAATCAGTGCAACCAATTGTCCCGAATAAAACAACAAGTAATAAAATATGTTTAAAATTCATTCAAAAGTTCCTTCTTTTTCAATTCATAATCTTTTTCTGAAATCAAGCCTTCACTGCTGAGAACTTTTAATTCTTTTAGTTTGTCTCGTACGTCTTGATATTTTTGTTTTTCTTCAATGAAGTTATTGCTGGTTCTTACTTTTCTTTCAATAGTTCTTGCCCGTGCACCTGCCTTAAGTGAATTATCATCAACATTATTACTGCTGTTATCATTGCCAGCCACACCAAACAAATTACTACTCAAATCGAAAATAAGCCAGTTTTGATGCCCTGGCGCAAACCGTTGTCCTTCCATGGGAATAAGATTCCAGCGACTGCTTCGCTTCACTTCAAACGGATCTTTAAATTTACTCTTATTGCTTTTTCTAAATGACCTTCCATCGTTAATACTTTTTTTATTTTGAATATCGCTAAAGACAATGTTAAGTTCGTTGTTTGAGATGAACATACTAAAATAACTTTGGGCATCAGACAAAAGCACCTTGTCAACAGTAGAGAAAACTAAAATATCTTGAGAGTCATTGGCCATTGAAAATGCACTAAGTATCGGAGGTATAATAATCTGTAATTCTTCTTTCTGGTATAATCGCTTTTTACCTTTGGTGCCCAGCATTAATGATTTCTGCGTGTAATAAATGGATGAAAGAATATTTGTGAGCCCCCCTGCAGTAAAGTAATATGGGTGATTATAGTTTTTCTTTATTACGTCTCCTTTTTCATCAAGCTCTTCCCGTATCTCAACTGATGTATTATGGTCATTGACTGTTGCCCCAACGATATTGCTTTTTCTAGTAGTTTTTTTATTGTATGAGTAGCAGCCAGTTACTAGGGAGAGTAATAAAAGTAGAGATATAAATTTAGGCAAATAATATTGTTTCATAACTATATTCCTTCTTAACAGATTTTGTCGGTGGCTTCTGCTAGAGAAGATACCTCGGTCATATTAAGAGATTTTATTCGTGAAGTGTCTTTGGTATTGTCTTTTGGAATAATTGCGTTTTCAAATCCAAGCCTGGCGGCTTCTTTTATTCTACTATCAATCTGGCTAACCCCTCTCACTTCACCACCTAGGCCTAATTCGCCTATTATGATAGTATTGCCTGGTATTGCGATATCCTTGAAACTGGATACAATTGCAATCGCAATTGCAAGATCCGCTGCCGGTTCCTCGATTTTTACACCGCCAACAACATTTATAAAGATATCATATCCTCCTAAAAGAAGACCAGTCCTTTTTTCCAGCACGGCTAGTATCATGGTAACACGATTGTGGTCAACACCGCTCACTTTACGTCCTGGCATTCCAAAGCTTGACTTGGTTACTAGCGCCTGTACTTCCACAAGCAGGGCTCTTGTCCCTTCAATGCATGAAATTATTACAGAGCCTGAGCTTAAGTTATGTGTCCGGGAGAGAAATATTTCTGAAGGGTCTTTAACTTCTCGAAGCCCATTTTGACACATCTCGAAAATTCCTATTTCATTTGTAGGCCCAAAGCGATTCTTCACTGCTCTTAGTATTCTGAACGACATGAATTTCTCGCCTTCAAAGTACAGTACAGTATCAACTAAATGCTCTAATACCTTGGGTCCGGCGATCATTCCTTCTTTTGTAACATGTCCAACTAAGAAAATAGAAGATTCTGTTTTCTTAGATATTTGAATTAGTTCATTAGCACATTGCCTGATTTGTGAAACTGTTCCTGGTGATGATTCAAGTTCTGGCTTGAATACAGCTTGTACTGAGTCCACTATGACGAGCTTGGGCTTGATTTTCTTGATGTGCTCAAGAATAACATTTAAATTGTTTTCCGCAACCAAAAAAATATTATTCGATGTGACATTGAGTCTGTCTGCGCGTAATTTTATCTGTGCAGTTGATTCTTCCCCTGTTACGTATAATGAGAGGCAGTCCTGTTCGCTGAAATTTTGGCATACTTGTAATAAGAGTGTTGATTTTCCTATTCCCGGTGTGCCGCCAATCAAAACCGCAGAGCCAGTCACAATACCTCCACCGAGAATTCTATCAAATTCTTCGATGTATGTATGCGTCCTAAGCTTGCTAACCGGCTTTATGTCTGATATACAGATGGGGTTTTCTATATCATATTCAGGAAGGATGTGTGAGGGCGTAGACTCGCACTTTTCTTCTGTCATTGAATCCCATTCTTCGCAACCAGAGCATCGACCTACCCATTTATTCGATTTCCATCCACATTGCTGACAGACAAAAACAGTACTGAACTTTGCCATAGTATAATGTGTTATATCTAAATATTTGTTTAGCTATTTTAGGACGTTATATTCCTGAGAACAATAAAAAAAGGGGCTTGGTAGCCCCTTTTCTATATACTCGATTTGTATAATCGCTATTAATTATTTGCTATCCGAACCGCTGGTGACTAACTCTTCCTTAACTATTACTTCCTCAAAACGCAATTCTCCATCTTGCAGTGTTACCTCAATAGCATTACCGTCTTTAAACCTCCCTTTTAAGATATTTTCAGAGAGAGGATCTTCTATTAGATTTTCTATAGATCTATGCAATGGCCTTGCTCCGTAATTTGGTTTATGACTTTTGTCAATGAGAAAATCAGAGACCTCCTGAGTTACGGCGAGAGTTATGTTATAGTTTTTTAGTCTTGAACGTATATTGTCCAGTTCAATCGCTACAATCTTTCTCAAATCATCTTTTGTAAGATCTCTAAACACAGCGATATCGTTAACCCTGTTGACAAACTCCGGGCGGAAGTGTTTTTCGACTGCTTCTAAAAGTTGCTCTCGAATAGATTCATATGATTGTTCACTGGAAGCTTTTTTGAATCCAAGCGAAGATGAATTTTTAATTATGTCACTACCAATGTTTGACGTCATTATTATGATTACGTTTCTGAAATCAACATGACGTCCAAAGCTGTCTGTTAATTTACCTTCCTCCATAACCTGTAACAACATGTTGAACACATCGGAATGGGCCTTTTCTATTTCGTCCAGAAGTACCACGGCATAAGGACGCCTTCGAATTTTTTCAGTTAATTGTCCTCCTTCCTCAAAGCCAACATAGCCAGGAGGTGCACCTATTAATCGTGATACATTATGTTTTTCCATGTATTCGGACATATCTATTTGAATCAGCGATTCTTCTTCACCAAACAATGATTTGGCCAACGCTTTTGAGAGAAGAGTCTTACCTACTCCTGAAGGGCCTATAAAGATGAAACTGGCACTTGGTCTGTTTGGGTTCTGTAAACCAGCCCTTGACCTTCTTACTGCCTTTGCTACTGCTTTTATAGCATTGTCCTGCCCGATTACTGTTTTGCTAAGTTCCGCCTCAAGATTAAGTAATTTTTTTGCTTCTTCAGCTTCCATGCGTTTGAGAGGTATGCCAGTCATGGTTGCAACTACCTCGGTAACAACGGCTTCGTCTACCGTTCCGTCTACTTCCTTGTAATTTTCCCGCCATTCCTTTTCTACGTCACTTTTTTTCTTTTTCAATTTGTCTGCTTTATCTCGAAGCTTTGCTGCTCTTTCAAAATCTTGTAACGCTACGGATTCGTCCTTCTGTTTTTCGAGATCTCCTATCTCTTTTTCTATATGCCTTAAATCAGGAGGATGTGTAGTTGCCTTTAATCTTACACGGGCACCCGCCTCATCGATAACATCTATTGCTTTATCAGGTAAGAATCTCCCTGTAATATATCTTGTGGCATATTCTGTTGCTAATTTTATTGCCTCATCAGTTATTTTGACCTTATGGTGTGCTTCATACCGGCCCCTTAAACCTTTTAAGATTTCAACGGTTTCTTCTTTCGAAGGAGGATCGACAATTATTGTCTGAAATCGTCTTTCGAGTGCACTATCTTTTTCAATGTATTTTCTGTATTCATCGAGAGTGGTTGCACCTATACATTGTATTTCTCCTCTGGAAAGAGCAGGTTTCAGAACATTAGACGCATCAATTGCCCCTTCTGCCCCTCCGGCCCCTACTAACGTATGAAGTTCATCTATAAAGAGGATTATATTTTTTGCTCTGCGAACCTCTCCCATTACGGCTTTAATTCTTTCCTCAAATTGGCCGCGGTATTTTGTGCCCGCTACCATCATTGCCAAATCCAAGGCAACTATTCTTTTATCGCGCAACAGTTCCGGAACGGCATCGCTTACCACTGCTTGAGCCAGACCCTCAACTATTGCAGTTTTTCCTACTCCGGCTTCTCCAATCAAAACCGGGTTGTTTTTTGTTCGACGACTTAATACCTGAATCAAGCGTTCGATACTAGACTGCCTGCCAATTACTGGATCTAATGATTGTTCCTTTGCTTGCTGTGTTAGATCGCGACCGAAGGAATCAAGTGCAGGTGTCTTTGACTTGCCTTTTTTCTCATCTTTTTCTTTACCACCCTGTGTCGTTTCAGCACCAAGAAGCTCGATTACTTCTTCCCTGACACCTTCTAATTTCATATCCAAATTCAGTAAAACCTGTGCGGCGACACCTTCGCGTTCCCTGAGGAGTCCAAGTAGTTGATGCTCAGTTCCTATGTAGTTATGACCCATGGACTTCGCTTCTTCCATAGCATATTCCAATACTTTCTTAACTCTCGGAGTGAAAGGTAATTGCCCAACTGAGACAAGATCTGGGCCAGCTTGGACTATCTTTTCGACTTCCATTCGAATCTTTTTTAGATCAATGTCTAAATTTTGTAAAACATTTGCTGCCACACCACTACCTTCTTTCACCAATCCAAGCAATATATGTTCAGTCCCTATATATTCATGATTGAATCTTTTAGCTTCCTCTCTGGCGAGAGCCATTACCTTTCTTGCCCTATCGGTAAATTTGTCAAACATTATTGGCCACCTTTTTTTTATAAACCGTCAAGCCTCTTCCTTACATAAGAGGCCCTGATAACATTTCTTTGTGCGGAGTCCAGTTCACAGCCTTCCAGCTTTTGTAAATGTGCCGGAAGTGTCAGGACAAAGAGTTCATTCAGGGTTTGCATTTTAATATCGTCGATCAAACCGATATTTACTCCCATACGAACCTGTGAAAGTAATTGTAAAATTTCTTCAGACGTAATCATTCGAGCGGCCTTAAGCATACCATACGACCGCCATATCCTATCTTCCAATTGGTCCTTGCTTTCCATAACCAAAGCCTTTCTGGCCATTCTTTCATAACTTGTAATACGCGGTATCACACTCTCAATTATGGATAATATCTCCTTCTCTGATTTTCCTAATGCAAACTGGTTTGAAATTTGGTACAAATCGCCGGATACTTTGGTGCCCTCTCCGTATAAACCTCTGACTACTAATCCAAGCTTACCTACGGCGTTAAAAACCTTTTCAATATGTTTAGTCATGCCAAGTGCCGGAAGGTGTAGCATTACAGAAACACGCATACCTGTACCAACATTTGTTGGACAGGCAGTCAGGAATCCAAATCTTGAAGAAAATGCAAAGTTTAGGCTTTCTCCAAGAACATTGTCAATTTCATCAATTGTATCCCAGGTATTCTTTAGCTCGAAACCTGAACGGATCACCTGGATTCTGAGGTGATCTTCTTCGTTAATCATCAAGCTTACAGTTTCTGATTTCCCAAATACAACGCCTCTTTCCCCTTCCCCTTCGGCGTGCTCCTTGCTAATCAGGTGTCTTTCTACCAGAAATAATTTATCAATTGCAGTTGCCTGGTTTAAATTTACGTAAGAGACATCCTGTGCTATTTTACGTTCAATTATAGTCTTTCTCAGTAAAGATTCGATCTCTTTCCTCTGTTTCAAATTTGCACGGGAGAGAAAAGGGAAACCTGCAATATTTCTTGCCAGACGGATTCTGCTGCTAATAACGATGTCAGATTCCTTGCCGGTACCCCTTAGCCACTCGCCAGTATTGTCAGAAAGATCTTTAATCTCCATCTTCAACATTCCCTGAAAGTTCATAAATTCTATCTCTTAATTCTACCGCTTTCTCGTAATTTTCTCTCTCTACCGCTTCGTTCAACTCTTTACGTAATTGGATCAGCTCATTTTTCTTAACAATTTCTGCGCCTGCGTTTGCCGGTACTTTACCTACGTGTTGAGAACTGCCATGCATCCGTTCAATAAGAGGTAATAATCCCTTCTTAAATACATTGTAATCCATGGGACACCCAAGACGACCTTGTGATCTGAATTCCAGATAGGAAATACCACATACAGGGCAGGTTGTTTTTGACATTTCCCTTATTTCAGGGGATACTTGATTAATAAGGCTTGTTAAAATATCAGATGGGGATGGTGCTTTTGGGAAGTGATTCGTAACATTTTGAGCACAATCCTCACAGAAATGCCTCTCTTTCTTTTCGTTCTCTATAATTTCAGTGAGATGCACTGTCGCCAGTTTTTTATTGCATGACTCGCATTTCATTATAAATAGTTTCCTCTCCTAATCGGTTCTATTTTTTTGTCCATTTAAGCAGCTCTGTAACTTTTCCGAGAGATGTTTTCCCGCGAGAAATTTCCTCACGTATTCTGTTCTCTCTTTCCAGCCAGTCCATTGCGTAGTTAGCCATTTCTTTCGCTTCAAGCTTAGGCAATACTATCAGACCATCACTGTCGCCTACAATCCAATCTCCGTTATTAATCGCTACACCTGAAATATTTATAGGTATACCGATCTCGCCAAAGCCTTTGGGCTCTCCTGCATTTGGCATGACCAATTTTGTAAATGTGGGAAATTGTAATTTTCTTATTTCCCCGCTATCACGAATTGCTCCGTTTACGACTACCCCTGCAAGCTTCTTTTGTATCGCGCTATGAGTTGCAAGTTCTCCCCATACCGCAGGGCCTGCACCTCCGGAATCAATAACTATTACGTCTCCTTGTTCCGCTATATCTATCGCTTCAACTGGTTTTGCCCAGTCACCAGGATACGTTCGAACGGTTACTGCTCGTCCGATCATCTTTGTTTCTAAACTAATGCTGTTTATTCCGACGATCCCTTTCAGACGGTGGCTGCCGTCTGATATATTTGCAGTTGAAACCTTTTCTAATATTTCACGGACATCGTCGCTTGAAGTTCTTTTAAAGAAATTCTCTGCGATTTTCTCTCGGTTCGAGATTGCTTTCTTTAAATTCCCAACAGCAGTCTTTATGTCTGTTGCCTTACAAATTGCACCACCGACAACTATAATTTTTGCACCTGCATTTACTGCGTCAACAACTGTTTCAGAATTAATTCCTCCGGCAACAGCAACAGGAATATTGACCTTTGAGCAGATTTCTTTAAGTTTTTCGAAAGGGCTACTTCCCTGCATCTGTTCGTCAATTGCGGTGTGAATGCCTATTATATCAGCACCCCATTTCTCCGCTTCTATCGAACGAGAGACACAATCAGTGATCCCAAGTAGGTCGACTTCAACTTTAATCCCATAATTTTTTCCTGCGCTTATGCACTCCTTTACCGTTGCGTCTGTGGCGCTTCCCATTACAACAGCAATGTCCGCTCCGGCTTTAGCAGCCGTTTCCATTTCCACACGACCTGCATCCATCGTTTTCATGTCAGCGACTATCGTTTTCGTGGGAAATTCTTTTCGAAGCGCTCTTATAGAATCTAACCCTTCACTTTTAATTAGAGGGGTGCCTGCCTCGATCCAGTCAACTCCAGCTTCAACTGCTTCTCTTGCCACGTTGACGGCACGTCTTAAATTTATAAAATCTAAAGCTATTTGTAGGATAGGAGTGTCTAAATTAATATTCACTTATGGTTTGTAAAAGAACGGATTATACATAATATACAGCAGCACATTTTTCAGATTCCCACGTTTTAACTTTGTCAACAAATATTTCGGAAGGCAATAGTTCACTCAGGTTGTTATATATTACCCTTGAAACATTTTCTGTTGTGGGGTTCTCCTGTTTAAACTCACTCAACTCATTCAAATAGGAATGATCAAAACGAGAAATCACTTCTTCAAGTTTTTTTTTAACAATCTTGAAGTCCATAACCATTCCCATCTCGTCGAGTTTTTCCGTCTTAAGCGTAACTTCTACCTTCCAGTTATGCCCGTGCAATTTTTCGCAATCTCCATCATAGCCTCGCAAATTGTGAGCACCGGCAAATGTTTTTTCGACAACTAACTCATACATATTAAGGGAACCAATACACTTCTTATCGGTAAAAAATGATATTTATTTAACATATTAATTTTACTTTGCTTAAAATTAAAGTCAAGCGTTTATTTGAATGCTTGGGAATCACTAAAGGTGCAATTTAGAAAGAGGGCTGTTTTATTAGTAAAACCTTAATGTCGCTGCTAAAAATAGTATTACAAACACTAATATCAAGGCAATTACCTGTAATATTTTCTTATATACAGGTGGTTTGACTAAACACGAACAATCTTCCTCCGTTTTATCTTCTTTGATGAGAAAAGCATTTACACCGTAAATGACAAAGAGGCATACAGCGAGTATGACCTTAATCCTGATTATGGCCTTATATCCTGAACTTAAGCTTGTTTCAGTAACTGACATAATGCTGCCGATAGAGTTAAAAATTCCAGTAATAATAAGTACGCCTATTAATATCCCGACATAAATACGAAATCTGTCATGGATTTCACGGGAAAATGTTCCTATCCCGGAAATAGCTGAGCTTCTTCCCAAAACCGGCCGTAATATTGCGACGAGAAAGATCATCCCGCCAGCCAGAAGGGCTGCTGCAGAAAGATGAAACCAGTGGTTAATCGAAAGCAATGTATCAAGTATCATAATTAAATCTCCGTTATTTTTGTGATTAGAATTCTAGCAAGTCTTATTCTACAGTAGTTCATCAAGCTATATTAGCATTATTATTTTAGGCTAGTTGAATCTGAATCGAAAATCAAAAGGTTTTTGTGTTTATTATGATTGAAAGGGTTAGAGAAAAAATAACTTTGTATTTTCTTCCAAACCACAATTTGATCGTTAAGGCTTTTGTTGGGGCATATTGCCTTTGATTTTCATTAAAATGCATGATAAACTCTAATCTGAACAGTCTTACTCATACAACAAACGAGCATAAGATGGAAGTGTGACTCGGCCTGATTTTGTCTGAATTCTAGACAAAAATCGAATGTGACCTAAATTTAATTAAATATTTATCTTAAAAATATGAAAGTACTAATATCAGACAACTTACCGGATATATGTAAAACTATTTTGGAAAGTGCGGATATCCAGGTAGTAACAAAGACAGATTTTACGCCGGAAGAGTTACAAAAGGAGATAGGTGCATACAATGGTTTAATCATCCGAAGTAGCACTCAGTGTACACCGGAAATGTTGGAAAGTGCGGATAAGCTTCAAGCAATATGCCGGGCGGGTGTTGGGGTTGACAATGTTAATGTTCCTGCCGCTACGAAAAAAGGAGTTATTGTAATGAATACTCCGGGCGGCAATACAACTTCAACTGCGGAGCACGCGATTACGCTTCTTTTAGCTTTATCAAGGAATATACCACAGGCCTGCAATTCTGTTCGTGAAGGGAAGTGGGAACGAAAGAAATTTACGGGTACTCAAGTTTCCGGAAAAGTACTAGGTGTAATTGGTTTAGGTAAGATTGGGAAAGAGGTCGCAAAACGCGCTATAGCGCTGGAGATGAAGGTGCTGGGATATGATCCTTTTATTTCGAATGAGACAATTCCACAGCTGAATGTTCAACTCGTTGAGAACCTTGACGAAATATACAGACAGGCGGATTACATAACTTTGCATATCCCCTTGGTTAATGACACGAAACATATGATTTCCAAAGGTGAGCTTGAAATAATGAAAGATGGGGTAAGAATAATAAACTGTGCAAGGGGTGGTATAATTTCAGAGGACTCACTTTATGACGCCCTTGTGAGCGGTAAGGTTGCTGGTGCCGCAATTGATGTTTTTGAGAAAGAGCCGCCGGAAAACAATAAACTGTTGGAACTCGATAATGTCCTTCCTACGCCACATCTTGGTGCTTTGACAAATGAGGCCCAACTTGCAGTTGCTGAAGATGCTGCAAAGCAGATGGTTGATGTGCTAAAGAATAATATCATACGTAATGCGGTTAACATGCCCGTGCAGGGTTCTGAAGATAAACCGTATATAACACTAACTGAGAAAATGGGCGTACTCTTAAGCCAGTTGGTGAGTGGTAGAATCCGATCTATAGACATACAATACAGCGGTGGTGTTTCACAGGATAATGTACGCCCTTTAACAGACTGTCTGTTGGTGGGCTTGCTAAAAGATGTTTTCGATGAGAACGTGAATATTGTAAATGTTCGTATACTGGTCGATGAAAGAGGGATAAAGATTAATGAAATAATCAGTAGCGCGACAGGGGATTATACCAATCTTATCTTTGCCAGGATTAATACGGATGATGGTGAAAGCTCTGTTTCAGGTACCGTATTTAAAAATAATGAGCCTAAAATAGAAACAATAAATGATTATAGCGTAGACATGGACCCAATTGGCCATGTACTAATCTTATTTGGACAGGATAAACCGGGATTGATTGGAGAAATAGGCAAAATGTTGGGTGATCAAAATGTCAATATAGGGCATATGACGTTCGGTAGAAAAGAGACAGGTGGCGTAGCAATGATTGTTCTAAATGTTGATGCTGTGGCGCCTCAGGAGACCCTCTCATCAATAGAAAAGATGGAATGTATCAATTCCGCATATATGTTGCAGTTTTAAGAAATTAAACAGTTCCCGGGCAATAACGTCTTTTGATTAGTAGAAGGAAAACACACACATTTTTTTATCTGAGTTTGAAGTTCAGTAAAACCTCAAAACAATTCCGCAGCTAATGAAGTAGTACAATACAATCTCCGTTCTGAATCTGACAAAGTGTTATTTAGATCAGTGGAGTATAGATGATACTGGAAAGGTTTGATCCGTGGTAGGGATTTGTAAGATCACAACAGGAACCAGGTGTTTTAGTGAAAACAGAAGTAGGCTATTCCAAGAAAATTCTTAATATACAAATAATTAAAAAGGTATAATCAATGGCGAATGGCAAGGTCAAAGAACGTGACTACTATGAGGTGTTAGGGGTAAATAGAAATGCAACTAATGACGAGCTGAAAAAAGCATACAGGAAGCTCGCCATTAAATATCATCCGGATAAAAATCCGGGAGACAAAACTGCTGAGCAAAGATTCAAAGAGGCGGCAAACGCCTATGGCGTGCTTAGTGACTCAAAAAAAAGGAAAATGTATGACTTGCGAGGGAGCGCTGGACTTGATGATATGGGTTTTCACGGTTTTGAAAGCAGCGCTGATATATTCAGTAATTTCGGAGATATATTCGGAGATATATTGGGAAACCGATCTTACCGGGAGAGGGCCAGGCCTCAGAAGGGTTCAGATCTCAGGCATGATATAACAATTTCTTTTACTGATGCTGCGTTAGGAAGCGAGAGGCAGCTCCGATTTACAAAGAGTGAAGCTTGTGACGCCTGCAACGGAACGGGTGCTAAAAACGGAGGATCAACTGTATGCCCTCAATGTAATGGTGAAGGGCGAGTGGCGAAAACAAGATCTTTGTCCGTTAAAATACCAGCTGGGATTAATAACGGCTCTACGTTAAAACTTTCCGGTCAGGGAGAAGCCGGTGTCAGGGGTGGAAGAGCAGGAGATTTATATATACATGTTAAAATTGCTTCGCATCCATATTTTGAGAGAGAGGGCTTGGATATTCTATACGATGCACATATCCCCTTCACCAAAGCGGCATTGGGCGGAGAAATAGAAATCCCAACCTTAAACGGAAAAGCAATGTTAAAGGTTCCTAAATGCACACAATCCAATCAAACATTAAGGATGTCAGGTCAGGGAATCAAGACGAAAGGTGGGAGAACGGGTAACCAGTTAGTAAGAATAATAATAGGCATGCCAAAGAAACTGTCTGAACGGCAGGAAGAGCTTCTCAAAGAGTTAGAAAAACTTGAGCAGGATTAATTGCTTCTCTGTTTGATTGGTACAGGTACATCCTGATATCCAGCAATTTTGAGATAAAGTCAGAGCCTCATTTTTTTAACATAGAAAGTCTAATTTAAAAACTTAACTTCCCCATTTACTTTTCCATGAATGCCTTTATGTATGATGAGGTTTTTGCCCTGAGTCATTCCGGAATCATAAGTGTCCTGGCAGCTACGGGAATAGCGGGATGAGGAGCGTGCGATTCTGGGATTTCTCCGGCGGTAAAACTGCTTAAGCCTTGGGTCTCCCATCCAGATGAGCTTTTTAGACTGGTTCTCAATAAACCGGCTGTCCAGTTTGTTATAAAAACCGTCCAGAAGGCCGTAGATAAAAGTTCTTCGATGTCTGTTTCCACTGATCTTTTCTCGTCTCTTATGCTCTGCCCATAAAAGTTCCGGAATATTTTGAAGGTAGTCATAAACATACTCTGCCATTTCAATATTTTCCGGTGTTCCGTAAATTTCTAAAACCTGGCCACTCCGGTCTTCGTGTTGGTCATACCCAAATGTCCAGATGGCCTCCACGAAGAAAAATTTAGATATTAAGGCACTGATTATGGACTTGGCAGGATTACGTCTTCCCACTTCTCCGATTTGTTTATAGATGTAGTTCCATTCAGTTTGCATATCCAATAACGACAGATTGTGTTTGAGTAAAAATTCATGCGCCTTGGCCATGGCATTTTGAGCTTCGTGCTCATTGGGACTTTGTGCCAAAGCCAGCAGTTTGTGGACTTTGTCCAGTATCTTGTGATTTTCTGAACTTATGGTGGAGGTATCATTGCGTTTTTCTACCCAGGATTGAATATCACCCGTGGCCATGGGATCAATACTATTTTCCCGGCAAATCCGTTTGAACGCTTCTCCATGGGGCAAACTGTCCTGAATCCCCAGAACTTCTTCTACATACTGATGGGCCATTTCATGATAAAGAACCTCCTGGACATATTCCCATTTATAGTTATTGATGAGAATAATACTGATTGACAGACGTCGATAATAACTGCCTTTCCACGCGCCTAAGACATTTTCTGAATATAAAAGTTCAAGGCTTGGGAGACGCATAGAGTCTTTAAAGTAATGAAAATTGGCGGTTTTCCAGTCTGCTTTCAATTGCCTGACCCAGGCAGTTTTCAATATGTTGTCTATGTCTGTCATGGAAGTCTTTTCATCGTGTGTATTTGGCCTCTTGATTTTCCTGCCAGACGGCAGGAGTGAATCCGCTTTACATCGCTTGTTAGCTTGTTATCCAGCGCACGGCCCTTTTAAAAATAAACATCATATGTTCGAGATTTCTTACTTCTTTTAATAGTTTTACAACTATTTTCCACCGAAAATAGAAAGCAAAAAAGGCTCTTCTTCTTAGCCAATATAGTTGTCGTTTCGTAAGGTTATCGTTAATATAGTTTATCGTATGAAGTGATAGTTTCATCAAATTCATGTCATAGCTGAATTTGCCAGATCCAACAAGATCATCATATTCTTTTGTTCCGGGATATGGTTGAAAGTATGAAACTCCTATTCGGTCGAGTTCAAGAGTTCTTGAATATTTTATAGTTTGCAAAATTTCTTCCTTTGTTTCGCCGGGGAAGCCTATTATAAAGAAACCGCCAATGTCAATCCCAGCTTTTTTAACTTTAGAAATACTTTCCCTCATCTTTTCTGTTGTTACGCCCTTTCTCATACGTTTCAGGATGCGATCGCTACCGCTTTCAACACCGACATTTACTGCATAACAACCGGCACGTTTCATTAAACGCAATTCATCTAAATCAAGTATTTCAAGCCTTAGTCCGTTAGGAAAACACCATGTTATACCAAGATCTTCCTTCAGCAACGCTTCACAGAATTCAACAAGCAGCTTCCTTTTAGCAGAAAAATTATCATCTTCAAAATGGATCTCTTTGACTCCATAATTTTTATTCAGTAATCTGATTTCCTCCATAATATTTTCTACACTTCTATGCCGTACTGTTTTACCCGATACCTTTGAGGCAGCACAAAAGGTACAGGGAAAAGGGCATCCACGCGTTGCGTATGTAGCCGCATAGGGAAACTGCCTGAAAAATGCACCATGTGGAGATTTGGGGTAAGAAGCCGGAGGCATTATATCCCATTTGGGGAAAGGAATGGAATCCAAGTCTGCAATAAATTCTGCAGGGTTTTTAGTTATTTTTCCATTTGACCTGAAAACAAGTCCGGGAATATCTTTTAGAATATCATGAGAAAAATTTCTACATTCGGTATTCACAACGAATTTCGCAAGGCTATTTTCTCCGTCACCGGTAAAACAGAAATCTACACCAGGTTCCACAAACTCCATAGTCGCTTCCGGCATCAAACTGGATTGAACACCTCCAAGTACAATAATAGATTCAGGGGAATGTTCCTTTAGTTTGCTCGAAAGATTCCTGATAGGCACTATATCCTTGGAATACCCGCTGAGGCAGATTAAGTCGAACCTTTTACTTGTAATTTCTTTTAAAAGGCATTTTTCATCCATATTATCCCTGAGCATGTCAATCAAAGATACGTTACATGAACGTGGTAAGCTTGCCGCAAGATACCCATAATGAAGAGGAGGAATTATTTCGTCGGCGACACTGTTTATTCTTATAAATACAACATTAAGGTTTTTTCCCATAATTATACTGCATCCCTTTTTAAGTAAGATGATATAGGTTAAGGTATTTTGCTCATATAATATCATCTTAAGCAAGAGAGGGGTATATGATTCTGGTGATTTACTTCAGGGTAGGAAACATTGTTAAGATGTGTGATTTACTTTTTGGTAAGCTTTAATTCGGGGAATTTTACACCAAGTTCCTTCATTTTTTCGAGTATGTTTTGTTCCGTGTTCAGAGCCCAGTCATATTTTATTTTTTTCTCGATTTTGCGGATATTTATTAACCGTTCTGGTGCAAACCTGTTGACAAAATCTGCAACTCCTTCATACCCACCGGTTTCAAAATCCTTACTGAACCATTTAAAGATCTGTGTTGTGTTCAGCCTGTTATTAACCAATCTCAGATGCATGGGGTTTTTTAACGCATTCGTTACTGCCTTGTTTAATTGTGTATCTATTTGATTGCCATCAAAAATTTCTGCTTTCAAGCTGGGGCATCCCACTGAAGCACAATTAATGGCAAAATGTATACGCGGATCTGCAAGTGGACGGATAACATTATGTTCAATGTTATCAAGGCTATAGAGCGTACCCCCCACCTCATGATGTTTGTTTTTCCAGCCGATTTTTTTCATACTCGTTATCGGATAATTATTAACAACATCAACTATTGTGAAAAAATTGTATGCATTAATCCAGAATGCAAGTTTCTGTTTTCTTTCTTCCGGTGTTTTCACTGTTTTTAACTTGTCCAGTTGGAGTGCAATTTTTTCCTGAAGTTCAGGATCGTTCTTAATTTTTTCATAGTCTATGGATGCATGTTCGAATTCTCCATCGATCGAAGTAAACTCGTTTACAATAACGGCGCTATTCAGTATGTCCTGATAGCTTTCCCAGAATGTGTTGTCTGCTTTAGCAAATGTTGCTTGCTGAGTAATAAAGAATATAATATAAAATACTGCAATAATTATTTTCATGATTGGGTAATCCTTTTACTTTATCCCCGCGCGCCAACTATCTTTTCCATAATAAGGAATCTGCTCTCTGTTAACATTGTGAATATCTGCATTTTTTAATTTTGCGAAGGAGAGGACGTCCATAGGACACTCTGTTATACAGGCCGAACATCGCACACACTGTACATCGTTCATTGGAATGCCTTTGTTTGCAAAGTTCATAACATCTATGCCCATATGACATACCCTCGTACAGATTTCGCATGAGATGCAATCTTTCTTTTCTGATA